>NZ_JACADT010001069.1:0-1859 GCF_013421635.1 Streptomyces sp. UH6
ACCGGGGCCGGCACCTCCGGGCGCTCCAGCAGCTCGGGGGCGGGGGACTGGTGCAGCACGGTGGTGAAGCCGCGCTCGGCCGCACCGGCCAGGAAGACCCGCTGCGCGCGGGCCGCGCCGTCCAGGGGGCCGCCCTCCAGGGGCGAGACGGAGTCGACGGCCATCAGATCGGTCAGCCACCGCACGTCGGCGGCGCTCAGACCGGTGCCGGCGGTGGCCGTCCGGGTCGACTCAGCCATGGTGACTCTCCTTCCAGTACAGGGGGTTGTGCTCGGTGTCGACACCGAGCAGGGCGGCCAGGCGGCGGGCGTAGGCGCGGTACCCGTCGGCGAGCGCGGCCGGGTCACCGGCCACGCCGAGGTGCGGGATGTGCGCGAGGTGGGGTTCGAGGCTGTAGTGGCCGCGGTAGCCGTGCTCCTCCAGCAGGCGCACGCACTCGGCCACCTCCGCCGTGCCCTCGCCCGGCAGGGTGAACTCGGCGGTGCCGTCGGGCCGGACCACGCCGTCCTTGATGTGCACGTGCTCCACCCAGGGCAGCACCTGCCGCAGGAACGACACCGAGTCGTAGCCGTAGGCGAGGCCGTTGCCGGTGTCGAACAGCAGCCGCAGCCGGGAGCTGCCGACCTCCTCCAGCATCCGCAGGGTGTGCGCGGCGCTCCGGCCGCCCCAGCCCTGGCAGTTCTCGTGCAGCAGGGTGACGCCCAGGCGTTCGGCCTCGCGGGCCAGCAGCCGCATCCGGCGCAGCGCCTCGCGCCGCCACTCGCGCTCCGGGCGCCCGTCGTTGGGGTACGACATCACCCGCAGCCGGTCGCAGCCCAGCAGCGCCGCAGCCCGGGCGGAACGCTCCAGGACCGCAAGTTCGCTGTTGACGTCGGTGGCCACGGTGGTGGACCAGGAGCCGACCGGGGTGTCCACGACGGGCACCCGCAGCCCGGTGACGATGGTGCGCCGGGCGACGTCCGCGACGTCTCCGGGGGCCAGTTCGTGCAGGCCGAACCCGTCCACGGTGCGCAGCTCGATGACTTCCATGCCGAGCTCGTGGTGGATGGCCAGCTGGCCGGTCAGGTCGGGGGCGGCCTCGTCGCCGATGCCGCACAGCCGGTCGGGGGTGATGCGCGGGCCGTTCGGCACGCCCATCACGCTCACCTCCCCGCCGCGTAGAAGCGCTGCACGGCGGTGACCACGCGCTCGGCCGCGCCCGGCGCCATGTCCGGGTGCAGCGGCAGGGCGAGGGCCTCCCGGGAGAGCCGCTCGGCGACCGGGAAGTCGCCCTCGCGGTGGCCGAGATGGGCGAAGGCGGGCTGCAGGTGGAGGGGGCGCGGGTAGTACACGGCCGTCTCGATGCCCTCCCCCGCCAGGTGGGCGCGCAGCGCCTCGCGCTCCTGGGCGCGCACCACGTACGTGTAGACGGCGCGCCCGGCGAAACCGGCCGCCGGGGGCAGCAGCGCGGGCGCCAGCGGGCGCAGTCCCTCCTCGTAGATCTCGGCGATCGCGCGCCGCCGCCGCAGGAGCTCGTCCAGGTGCGGCAGCTTGCGCAGCAGGAACCCGGCGGTCAGCTCGTCCATCCGGCAGTTGAAGCCGAGCAGCTCGTGGTAGAAGCGCTTGCCGGCGGGCTGGCCGTGGTTGCGCAGCATGCGGGCGGTGGTGGCGAGCCCGTCGTCGTCGGTGACGATCATGCCGCCGTCCCCGATGCCGCCGGCGGGCTTGGCCGGGAAGAAGGAGTACACCCCGGCGACGCCGTGCCGGCCGGCGGGCCGCCCGTCGACCTCGGCGCCCAGGGCGACGGCGCTGTCCTCCACCACGTGCAGTCCGTGCCGGGCGGCCAGCGCGGTCAGGTCGGCCATCCGCGGCGAGTCGGC
>NZ_JACADT010000107.1:0-10321 GCF_013421635.1 Streptomyces sp. UH6
ACGCCGCCGAACAATTTTTTGGAGGACCCTCGGTCCCAGCGTTCAGCTGGGGCTGAGGGTCCTTTTTTGTTTTTCCATTTTGTTTTGCCGCAGCGCGGGAACCCGGCTGCGCGACGTTGATCAGCGGTACCGAAGACTAGGAGTCACCGATGTCCCCCAACTCTCCCGACGAGCGCCCGGAGCGCGAGCCACGCCGCCGGGACGGTGGCGACCGCGGTGACCGTGGCGGTTACCGCAGGGACGACCGTGGTTCGCGTCAGGGCGGCGGTGACCGAGGTGGCTACGGCCGGCGTGACGACCGCGGTGGCGACCGTGGCGGTGACCGGGGTGGATTCCGCCGGGACGACCGCGGTGACCGTGGCGGCTTCGACCGCCGTGACGACCGCGGCCCCCGCCGTGACGACCGTGGTGGGTTCGACCGTCGTGACGACCGTGGTCCGCGCCGGGACGACGACCGTGGCGGCGACAGGCCCGGGTTCCGTCGCGACGACCGTCGGGACGACCGCGGCGGTGACCGTGGTGGCTTCCGTAGGGACGACCGCGGTGGCGAGCGTGGCGGGTTCCGTCGTGAGGGCGGGGACCGGCCCGGGTTCCGTCGTGACGACCGGGGCGGTGAGCGCGGCGGCTTCCGCCGCGACGACCGCGGTGGCGAGCGTGGTGGCTTCCGTCGTGACGACCGCGGTGACCGTGGTCCGCGCCGGGACGACGACCGGGGCGGCTTCCGCAGGGACGACCGCGGTGGTGAGCGTCGGGAGTTCGACCGTGGCGGGTACCGGGGTGGCCGGGACGAGCGTCGTTCCGACGACCGCGGTGACCGGGGCGGGTTCCGCCGGGACGACCGCGGAGGATTCCGCCGCGACGACCGTCGGGACGACCGCGGTGGTGACCGCGGTGGTTTCCGTCGGGACGACCGTGGTGGCGAGCGGGGTGGCTTCGAGCGCCGCGACGACCGTGGTGGTGAGCGCCGGGAGTTCGACCGTGGCGGGTACCGGGGTGGCCGGGACGACAGCCGTGGTGAGCGTCCGCAGCGGAGCGACGTCCGCGGTCGGGACGACCGTGGCGGTGACCGGGGCGGCTTCCGCCGCGATGACCGCCGCGACGACCGTGGTGGCGAGCGCGGCGGGTTCGACCGTGACCGTGGCCCGCGCCGGGACGACGACCGCGGCGGGTTCCGCCGTGACGACCGGGGCGGGCGCCCCGGTGGTGGTGGCTTCCGGGGCGGACGCCGTGACGACGACCGCGGCGGTTACCGCGGACGGGACGACCGGCGCGGCGGCGGTGGCGGACGTTTCCGTGAGGAGCGCGAGCGTGAGCGGGACCGCGAGCCCATCAAGCGGCTGCCGATCCCGGAGGACGTCACCGGCGACGAACTGGACAAGGACGTCAAGCAGGAGCTCCAGAGCCTGCCGAAGACGCTCGCCGAGGACGTCGCGCGCAACCTGGTGATGGTCGCCCGACTGATCGACGAGGACCCGGAGGGCGCCTACGGCTACTCCCGGGTGGCCCTGCGGCTGGCGTCCCGTGTCGCCGCGGTGCGTGAGGCCGCCGGCTTCGCCGCGTACGCCAACCAGAAGTTCTCCGAGGCGCTGGCCGAGTTCCGTGCCGCGCGCCGGATGACCGGCACGGTGGACCTGTGGCCCGTGATGGCGGACTGCGAGCGCGGTCTCGGCCGCCCGGAGAAGGCGCTGGAGATGGCGGGCGCCGCCGAGGTGCACCGTCTGGACAAGGCCGGACAGGTCGAGATGCGCCTGGTCGCGGCGGGTGCCCGCCGCGACATGGAGCAGCTCGACGCGGCGATCGTGACGCTGCAGAGCCCGGAACTCGCTTCCAGCGCGGTGCACCCGTGGACCGCGCGGCTGCGGTACGCGTACGCCGACGCGCTGCTGGAGGCCGGTCGTGAGGCCGAGGCACGTGAGTGGTTCGCCAAGGCGGTCGAGTCGGACCGTGACGGCAGCACCGACGCCTCGGACCGGCTGGCCGAGCTGGACGGCGTGGAGTTCGTGGACGCGCTGGACGAGGACGCCGCCGACGAGGGCGAGCCGGTGATCGAGACCGCCCCCGAGTCCGCCCTCCGGGCCGACGAGGCGGCCGACGAGGCGGCGGACGAGGACGCCGAGGTGCCGGCCGAGGATGCCGGGGCCGAGGACACGCAGGACGGGGCCGGGCGGAAGAAGACCTCCGAGCCGGTCGAGGACGGCGACGAGGTCTGACGGCAGGTCACCGCGCGCCGACCGCACCGGTGACGCGCGGGTGAGAAATGAGAAAGGGCGGGGCCGTGCGGCCCCGCCCTTTCTCATTCCCCGAGCCCTGTCATCCTCCGAGCCCTGTCATTCCCCGACCAGGCGCAGCACCAGGCCGGAGGCCGGCTTCGGGCCGAAGGAGGTGGACTTGCGGGGCATGGTCACGCCCTGCTCGGCCAGCTCGCGCACGACCTCCTCACGCACCGGGTGCAGCAGCACGGCCGTGCCGCCCTCCCGTTCGGCCTGCCGCACGGTGGCCTCGGCGTCGTGGATGTAGGTGATCTGCTCCGGCGAGTCCTCCGGGATGTCCCAGACGTCGTCCAGCAGCGCGCGGTGCAGGACGGTCGCGTCCAGCGAGCGCCATGTCTCGGGCGGGCCGGAGGGGACGGTGCGGGCGAGCAGGTCCGGGTCGGGGCGGTCGACCAGGTGGAAGGCGCCGTCGCCGGCCAGGAGGAAGGCGTTGCCCCGGCCGGCGGCGGTCGCGAGGTGCTCCAGGGCCTCCGGCAGGGCGGCGTCCAGACGACGGACGCGGAAGAGGCCGGTGAGGGCGGAGAGGGCCTCGGACACCGGGAGACGGCGAAGGAGGCGGTGGATGGCACGGACCCGCAGTGGATAGCGGGAACTGTCCACCAGCAGTACCAGGCCGTGGTCCCACGGGCCGGGGGAGGGCTGCTCGGAGTCGCGCAGCAGCAGGTACGTCGCCCAGCGGTGGTGACCGTCGGCGATGAGGGCCCGGTGCCGGCGCAGGTCGTCCCGGGCGGCCGCCTGCTCGGCCGGATCGGTGACCGCCCAGAGGCGGTGGGCGACACCATCCTCGGAGACGGTGGACAGCAGCGGTTCACGGCCGGCCGCCGCCTCGACGACGGCCGCGGCGCCGGAGACGTCCCCGTCGCCGCGGTAGCTGAGCAGCAGCGGCTCGAGGTTGGCGGAGGTGGCCTGCATCAGCGCCGCCCGGTCGGCCACCACGTGGGGCATCACGTCCTCATGGGGGAGGACGACGCCCTCGGCGGGGTCCGACAGGCGCAGGGCGCCGATCAGGCCGCGCTGCAGGAGGCCGTCGACGCCCCGCTGTTCGTAGACGTAGAGCGCGGGCCGCTCCTCGACGGTCAGGACGCCCTCGGCGAGCCAGTCGTGGAGGGTCTGCGCGGCGCGGGCGTTGCGCTCGGCGGGGTCGAGGGCCTGCGGGAGGATCAGCCGGACGATGTTGTGCGGGTCCAGTGCCTCCAGGTGGTGCAGTCCGTCGGGGCGGACCACCACGTCGTAGGGCGGAGAGGTGACGGCGGCCAGACAGCGGACCCGTTCGGCGGCGTAGCGCAGGCCGCGGAAGGGGCTGAGTTCGAGTCCGGGCCGTCCCTGCTCCCCGTGGTGACCTGCAGTGCTCATTAGGGCATCGTATGTGCGCGGCCCGGGTGAGGGATCATCGGGGGAAGGGGCGATGCCCCGGTGGCGCGGGAGGAGCGATGCACATGAGTCAGACCGTCAGGACGCGGCCGGACGGCAGCGGCGGGCAGGTGCTGCGCGAGGCGTACGACACGGCCCTGCTCGACCTGGACGGCGTGGTCTACGCAGGGGGCGAGGCCGTCGTGCACGCGGTGGACTCGCTGGCCACGGCGAGGGACGCCGGGATGCGGCTCGCCTACGTCACCAACAACGCGCTCCGCACGCCCGGCACGGTGGCCGAGCACCTGACGGAGCTGGGGATACCGACCGAGGCCGGTGAGGTGATCACCTCGGCGCAGGCGGTCTCGCGGCTGGTCGCCGAGGCGCTGCCGCCCGGCTCCCGGGTGCTGGTGGTCGGCGGCGAGGGGCTGCGCGTGGCGCTGCGCGAACGCGGCCTGGTGCCGGTGGAGTCGTCGGACGACGACCCGGCCGCCGTGGTCCAGGGGTACGGGGGACCGGACATCACCTGGGGGAGGTTCGCCGAGGCCTGCTACGCCATCAGGCGCGGGCTGCCGTGGTTCGCGTCCAACACCGACCTGACGGTGCCGACGGCGCGGGGCATCGCGCCCGGGAACGGTGCGGCCGTCGAGGTGGTGCGGATCGCCACCGGGGCCGAGCCGCGGGTGGCGGGCAAGCCGCTGCCCCCGATGCACCGGGAGACCGTCCTGCGCACCGGGGCACGGCGGCCGCTGGTGGTGGGGGACCGGCTGGACACCGACATCGAGGGCGCGTTCAACGGCGAGGTGGACTCGCTGCTGGTGCTCACCGGGGTGACCGACGGCGTCCAGCTGCTGGCCGCGCCGCCGGAGCACCGGCCCACCTACGTCGACGCCGACCTGCGGGGCCTGCTCACGCCGCAGCCCGAGGTGACGGAGGACGGCGACGGATTCCGCTGCGGCGGCTGGAAGGCCGTCGCCGGGCAGGAGGAGCTGTCGCTGAGCGGGGAGGGCGAGGCGCTGGACGGGCTGCGGGCGCTGTGCGCGGCGGCCTGGACGGCGGCCGGCGAGGACTCCTGCCGACTGGACGGCGGGAAGGCCTTGGCCCTGCTCGGGCTGTGACCGGGCGGGCCGCGGACCGAACGGTGAACAGGCGATCGAACCGAAGGGTGGTTAGGTTAACCTAACCGGGTGTTCGTAGACACTCCCTCGAAGCAGCGTGTCGCGGCGCCGCCCGCCGAGCCCGCGCGGCAGCGGCGGCGCTCCGCCGTGAAAGCCGTCGGTCTGCTGGCCGCGCTCGCGCTGCTCGTCCTCGTCGCGACGGCGAGTATCGCGGTCGGCGCCAAACCACTGACCATGGGCCAGGTCTGGCACGGCCTGTTCGCGGACACCGGAACCTACGGCGACGTCGTCGTGGGCGAGCGGCTGTCGCGGACCGTGCTGGGGCTGCTCGCGGGGTCCGCGCTCGGCCTGGCCGGGGCCGTGCTCCAGGCGCTGACCCGCAACCCGCTCGCCGACCCCGGCCTGCTCGGCATCAACGCCGGGGCCTCGGCCGCGGTCGTCACCGCCATCACCTTCTTCGGGGTCACCTCCATCGGCGGCTACGTCTGGTTCGCCTTCGCCGGCGCCATGCTGGTCGGCGCGCTGGTGTGGTTCCTCGGCGGCAGCCGGGGCGCGACGCCCGTGCGCCTGGCGCTGGCGGGCATGGCGATCGCCGCGGCGCTCCAGGGATACCTCCAGGCGATGATGATCCTCGACGAGGCGGCGCTGGGCCGGATGCGGTTCTGGACCGTCGGCTCGCTGAGCTCGGCTTCCTGGAGCAGCATCGGGCAGGTGCTGCCCTTCATGGTCACCGGCACCTTGCTGGCCCTGTCGCTGGCCCGGCCGCTCAACGCGATGGAGATGGGCGACGACACCGCCCGCGCGCTCGGCGCCCACCTGAACCGGACCCGGGCGCTGTCCATGCTGGCGGCCACCCTGCTGTGCGGGGCGGCCACCGCGGCCTGCGGGCCGATCGTCTTCGTCGGTCTGATGGTGCCGCACGTGGTGCGTTCCTTCACCGGGCCCGACCTGCGCTGGATCCTGCCCTACGCCACCGTGCTCTCGCCGGTGCTGCTGCTGGGCGCCGACGTGATCGGCCGCGTCGTGGTGCGGCCCTCGGAGCTCCAGGTCGGCGTCGTCACGGCGGTCATCGGCGGACCGCTCTTCATCTTCCTGGTCCGACGGCGGAGGACGGCGCAGCTGTGACAACCCTCAAGACCACCCGGCAGCCCGTGCTGCGGATCGGCGGGCGCCTCTCGCTGCGGATCCGGGTCCGCTCCGTGGCCGTGGTGCTGCTGCTCGCCGTCGTCGCCCTCGCCTCGGCGGTGGTGCTGATCGGCACCGGCGACTTCCCGATCTCCTTCGCCGACGTGCTCTCCGTGCTCCTCGGCTCGGGCCACCCGGCCGACGAGCTGATCGTGCGGGAACTGCGGCTGCCGCGGGTCCTGGTGGGGCTGCTGGTCGGCGGCGCGTTCGGACTGGCCGGTGCGCTGTTCCAGGCGGTCTCCCGCAACCCGCTCGGCAGCCCCGACATCCTCGGCCTCGGCCAGGGCGCGACGGCGGGCGCGCTGACGATGATCGTGCTGTTCTCCGGCAGCGCCACCGCCGTCACGGCCGGCGCGCTGGTGGGCGGCCTGGTCACCGGCACGGCGATCTACGTGCTGGCGTGGAAGCGCGGCGTGCACGGGTACCGGCTGGTGCTGGTCGGCATCGGCGTCAGCGCGGTGATGACCGCGGTCAACAGCTACCTGATCACCAAGGCCGACATGGTCGACGCGGCGCGGGCCGTGGTCTGGATGACCGGCTCGCTCAACGGCCGTGACTGGGCGCAGGTGTGGCCGCTGCTGGCGCTGTGCGCCGTGCTGGTGCCGCTGGTGCTGGCCAACGAGCGGGGCCTGCGGATGACGGAGATGGGCGACGACGCCTCCTACGCGCTGGGGGTGCGCGTCGAACGGCTCCGGCTGGTGCTGCTCGCCTGCGCGGTGCTGCTCGCCTCGGCGGCCACGGCGGCGGCCGGGCCGGTGGCCTTCGTGGCGCTGACCGCGCCGCAGCTCGCCCGGCGGCTCACCCGGTCGCCCGGGCCGAACCTGGTGCCGTCCATGGTCATGGGCGCCGTCCTGCTGATCGTCGCCGACCTGCTCTCCCAGCGGGCCTTCGGCTCCGACCAGCTGCCGGTCGGCGTGGTCACCGGCGCGCTGGGCGGCGTCTACCTGCTGTGGCTGCTGGTCACCGAGCGGAAGGCCGGGCGGGTATGAGCGCGCGCCCCGGCGTCGGAAGGGACGACACGTTGAAGCGAAAGAGGAGCACCGGCGCCGTGAACCGACTGTCGGCCGAGAACGTCACCCTCGCCTACGAGCAGCGCGTCATCGCGCGCGATCTGTCGGTGGAGATACCCGACAACTCGTTCACCGTGATCGTCGGCCCCAACGCCTGCGGCAAGTCGACGCTGCTGCGGGCGCTGTCGCGGATGCTGCGGCCCAGCGAGGGGCGGGTGCTGCTGGACGGTCAGGTCATCCAGTCGCTGCCGGCGAAGAAGGTGGCGCGGACGCTGGGGCTGCTGCCGCAGTCCTCGGTCGCGCCGGACGGCATCACGGTCGCCGACCTGGTGGCCCGCGGGCGCTACCCGCACCAAGGGCTGCTGCGGCAGTGGTCCCCCTCGGACGAGCGGGTCGTCCAGGAGTCCATGGAGCGCACGGGGGTCGCCGAACTGGCCGACCGGTACGTCGACGAGCTCTCCGGCGGTCAGCGGCAGCGGGTGTGGATCGCGATGGCGCTCGCGCAGGAGACGCCGCTGCTGCTCCTCGACGAGCCGACCACCTACCTCGACATCCAGCACCAGCTCGACGTGCTGGACCTGTGCGCGGAGCTGCACGAGGAGCACGGGCGGACGCTGGTGGCGGTGCTGCACGACCTCAACCACGCGGCGCGGTACGCGACCCACCTGGTCGCGCTGCGGGACGGTGAGGTCGTCGCCCAGGGGGCGCCGCGGGACGTGGTGACGGCGGAGCTGGTGGAGCGGGTGTTCGGGATCCGCTGCCAGGTGATCGAGGATCCGGAGACGGGGACGCCGCTGGTGGTCCCCGCCGCCCGCAAGGCCCGCGCGACCACCGCGTAGCGCCGCGCTCACTCTTCCTCCTCGCCCCTGGGCGACAGGGCTGCCCGCAGGAGCGGGCCGTTCGGGGGTCAGACCCGCGGGAGGGGGCCTCTCGGGGGTCAGAGGAGGGTGCGCAGGTGCAGGAGGTCGCGGAGGGGGGCGTCGATCCTCAGGCGGCCGGTGGCCCAGGCGCGCGGGAAGGGGAGGGTCCCGGCGACCAGGGCGAGGAGGTCGTCGCCGGTGGTGGAGAGGCGGATCCGGGCGGAGCCGGCGGGCCGCCCCCGCACGACGTCCAGAACCTCCAGACGGCCCCCGGCCAGCCGCCCCGTGAAGGTGACGTCCAGATCGGTGACGTGACAGCTGACGCTGCGCTCCGCCGACGCCGCCTCGCGCACCGCACCCGGCGCCGACGCCAGACGTCCGGCGAGCTCCTCCAGTGCCGCCCGGCACTCCTCGATCGTGGCCATCGCGACAGACGGTACCCCCGTTCCACGCGGTAGCGTCGTGCCATGAGCGACACACCACCCGGACCGGCGGCCGGGGAACCCGGCGCGGCGCGGGCGGCGGCCGAGGATCCGGCCGCCCCCGCCCCGCTCGGGGTCCCCCGCACGCCCACCGGCGACGCCCGGGTCGACACCGCGCTGGAGCGGCTCGCCGACGCCGACCACCTCGCCGCCGACGGGCACGTCGAGGTGTACGAGGATGTACACCGGGCGCTGCGCGAGGCGCTCACCGCGCTGGACAACCCCATCGCGTCGACGCCGCACGACAACAGGAGCTGAACCGAACGTGGCAGGAGTGGCACGCCGCCGTCTCGACGCCGAACTGGTGCGCAGGAAGCTGGCCCGCTCACGGGAGCACGCCAGCCAGCTGATCGCCGCCGGGCGGGTCACCGTCGGCAAGGCCGTGGCGACCAAGCCCGCCACACAGGTGGAGACGGCCGCCGCGATCGTGGTCGCGCAGGACGACAGCGACCCCGAGTACGTGTCGCGGGGCGGCCACAAGCTGGCCGGCGCGCTCGCCGTGTTCGTGCCGCGGGGCCTCGAGGTGAAGGGGCGGCGGGCGCTCGACGCCGGCGCCTCCACCGGCGGGTTCACCGACGTGCTGCTGCGCTCCGGCGCCGGGCACGTGGTCGCCGTCGACGTCGGTTACGGGCAGCTCGCCTGGTCGCTGCAGAGCGACGAACGGGTGACGGTGAAGGACCGCACCAACGTGCGCGAGCTGACGCTCGAGCAGGTCGACGGCGTGCCGGTCGACCTGGTCGTCGGCGACCTGTCGTTCATCCCGCTCGGCCTGGTGCTGCCCGCGCTGGTGCGGTGCTCGGCGCCGGACGCCGACCTGGTGCTGATGGTGAAGCCGCAGTTCGAGGTGGGCAAGGAGCGCCTCGGCAGCGGAGGAGTGGTGCGCAGCCCCGAGCTGCGCGCCGAGGCGGTGCGGGAGGTGGCGCGGCGGGCGGGCGAGCTGGGGCTCGGAGTCCTCGGCGTCACCGCCAGCCCGCTGCCCGGACCGTCCGGGAACGTCGAATACTTCCTGTGGCTGCGTGCCGGGGCGCCCGCCCTGGACCCGGCCGACGTCGAACGCGCAGTGGCGGAGGGGCCGCGTTGACCACAGAAATCACCAACGGGGGGACGGGCGGAGCGGGTGAGACCCGTACGGTCTTCCTGCTCGCCCACACCGGGCGGCCCGCCGCCATCCGCAGCGCCGAACTGGTGGTGCGCGGGTTCCTCGACGCCGGGCTCGGCGTGCGGGTGCTGGAGTACGAGGCGCAGGACCTGCCGCTGCCGGACAGCGTCGAGCTGGTCGCCGAGGCCACGCCCGACTGCCTGGACGGGTGCGAGCTGCTGGTCGTGCTCGGCGGTGACGGGACGCTGCTGCGCGGCGCGGAGTTCGCCCGCGCCTCCGGGGTGCCGATGCTCGGCGTCAACCTGGGCCGCGTCGGCTTCCTCGCCGAGGCCGAGCGGGACGCCCTCGACCAGGTGGTCGAGCGGGTGGTCGCCCGCGACTACGAGGTCGAGGAGCGGATGACGGTCGACGTGGAGGTGCACCGCAACGGCAGCGTCGTCCACACCGACTGGGCGCTCAACGAGGCGGCCGTCCAGAAGGTCTCCGCGGAGAAGCTGCTCGAGGTCGTCCTGGAGATCGACGGGCGGCCGGTCACCGGCTTCGGCTGCGACGGGATCATCTGCGCCACGCCCACCGGGTCCACGGCGTACGCGTTCTCGGCCGGCGGGCCGGTGGTGTGGCCCGAGGTCGAGGCGCTGCTGATGGTGCCCATCAGCGCCCACGCGCTGTTCGCCAAGCCGCTGGTCACGTCGCCGGACTCGGTGCTCGTGGTGGAGGTGCTGCCGCACATCCCGCCGGGAGTGCTCTGGTGCGACGGGCGGCGCACGGTGGAACTGCCGCCCGGGGCGCGCGTCGAGGTCCGCCGGGGAGCCGTCCCGGTGCGGCTGGCGCGGCTGCACCACGCGTCGTTCACCGACCGGCTGGTGGCCAAGTTCGCCCTCCCCGTCTCCGGCTGGCGGGGCGCGCCGCACTGACCGGAGCGGGTGCCGGACGGCACGCCCGGGGCG
>NZ_JACADT010001070.1:0-1857 GCF_013421635.1 Streptomyces sp. UH6
GGGCGGGGCTGCCCGGCGGGACCCGGGCGAGCCCCCCGCCCGCACACGGGCGAGCCCCCTCGGCCAGGACGGCGAGCCGGACGAGAGGGCTGTACAGGCTGGTGCCCTGGGCGCCGGTGGGAACCGGCTCCCGCGACGGAGGTCAGACTCCGCCGAACTCCCCGCGGTTGACACCGGAGACGAACGCGCTCCAGGAGTCGGCCGGGAAGGCGAGCGTCGGGCCGGCCGGAACCTTGGAGTCCCGCACGGCGAGCTCCTCGCGCACCGGCGACTTGACCTCCACGCACGCTCCGTTACCGGTCGAGTAGGACGACTTGGTCCACGCGGGGGTGGCGCCCTGACGAATAGCCATTTTTACTCCGAGTTAACTGAGGGTGACGATCGGGGTGATGCGCGCCAACCGCCTGTGACCGTTGGCGTGATCGACGCTACTCGCCGCCTCGTGCTTCGGAGGTATCCATTCACTCGTGAGGATGGGATGTCCCAATAGGCTCTACCGCAACAGGAGTTGTGCATGTACGGTTCGCCTTTTTGCCGGTGGCAAAGTCCAACGGCAACGGATCCAGGGGTACCGGGTCACCCAGCGTGACCGAGTCGCGGGTGCGGCCGGGCGGTCACGCGACGGTCCGCACGTGACGGTCCGCACGCGACGGCCCCCGCGCGGCGACGCTCACGCGTAGGACTTCGCGATGTCCTGGATGAACTGCCGGGACTGGTCCACGTTCAGGGCCTGGGCCCGCAGGTGCTCGTACATCACGCTGTACTTCTGCACGTCGTTCGGCTTCTCCAGGTACAGGTCGCTGGTGACGCCCTCGATGTAGACCACGCTGGAGTCCGACGCGTCGGGGAACTCCAGGATGGCGTACTGCCCGTTGAGCCCCGGATGCGCGCCCAGGTCGAACGGGATCACCTGCACCGTCACGTGCGGCATCTGCGCCTGCTCGACCAGGTGCTCCAACTGCTCCCGCATCACGGCCCGGTTGCCCACGACCCGCTTCAGCGCGGCCTCGTCGAGCACCGTCCACAGGCGCAGCGGGTTCTCGGGGGCGTTGATCCGCTGCTGCCGGCGCAGCCGGACCTGCACCCGCTTCTCGATGTCCGCGGCCGCGGTCTCCGGCAGCGCGCCGGTGATGAGCGACTCCGCGTACTGCCGCGTCTGGAGCAGCCCCGGGACCACCTGCGGGTCGTACACGCGCAGGCTGGCCGCGTCGGTCTCCAGGCCGATGTAGACGCTGTAGGGGATGTCGCCGAAGGAGTGCCACCAGCCCTGCTGGCGGGAGTCCTTGGCCATCTGCATCAGCGAGTCGACGATCCGCTGGTCCTCCACCTCGTAGACTCCGCAGAGGTCGCGGACGTCACGCTGGCTGATGGACCGGCGCCCGTTCTCCAGCCGGCTGATCTTCGACTGCGAGACCAGCAGCCGCTCCGCCACCTCCTCGGCGGTCATGCCCTTCTGCTCGCGGAGCCGACGGAGCTCCTGGCCCAGGCGGCGGCGCCTGACGGTGGGGTTGACACTGGACGCCACGGACGGCACCTCCGGCTGCGTACCTCAACTTTGCGTATCTGCTGTTCAGCAGATTGCCACCTGGGTGCGGGCCGCCGCTGGGAAACGGCGCACAATGCCCGCCCACGCGTGAGTCCCCGGGTGAGTCCCCGGGTGCGCGGTGCCCACCTCCGGAGGTGGATCGCGGGCGCGGCCTCACGCCTTCGGGTGTGACGTCACGTCGACCGTTGACGGTCTGCCCGTCGGGGCCCGCCGAGGTTCTCGGCGACCCCGGAACGCGTCGAGCCCGGGCGGGACGGCGGACCTCGTCGGTCCGGCGTCCCGCCCGGGCGGGTGACAGCGGGCCCGGCTCA
>NZ_JACADT010001071.1:0-1855 GCF_013421635.1 Streptomyces sp. UH6
GGCAGACGGGAGGCGGGGACCTCCAGGGAGACCCGCACGCCGGGATGGTCGGCGTGCATGTCCAGGGTCGCGCCGCACCGCTCGAGTTCGGCGGCGAAGTCCTCGGCGGAGTGCTTGTCGGTGCCCTCGGCGAAGGCGCGCGCCATGATCGTGGCGACGCCGTCCAGCCCGGCCGGTTCGGCGTCCAGCGGGGCGTCGAGCAGCACCTCGACGGCCACGACCTGCTGGCCGGGGCGGTGGCAGCGCAGGACCGTCAGGCCGTTGTCGAGCGCGCCGCGCTCCGGCGCGGGGAACGCCCACGGCTTCGGCGCGCCGGCCTGCGGCTGCGGGTGGAACTCCATCGTGGCCAGCTCGGTCACTTGGCCTCCTCCTCGTCCTCGTCGCCGTCGGCGTCGGCGTCGGCGCCCTCCGGGGTGGTCGGTTCGTACACCAGGACCGCGCGGTTGTCGGGGCGCAGCCGGGCCTTGGCCACCTCCTGGACCTCCTCCGGCGTCACCTCCAGCACCCGGTCGACGGCGGTCAGCGCGAGCTGCGGGTCGCCGAACAGGACGGCGTACCGGCAGAGTTCGTCGGCGCGGCCGGAGACGGTCCCCAGCCGGTCCAGCCACTCGCGTTCCAGCTGTGCCTGGGCTCGCTCCATCTCCTCCGCCGTGGGGCCCTCGGCGGCGAGCCGCGCCAGTTCCTCGTCGACGGCGGCCTCGATCACCGGCACCTCGACGTCACCGGAGGTCTTGACGTCCAGCCAGCCCAGCGAGGGGGCGCCGGCCAGCCGCAGCAGCCCGAACCCGGCCGTGACCGCGGTACGGTCGCGGCGGACCAGCCGGTTGTAGAGGCGGGAGGACTCGCCGTAGCCCAGGATGGTCAGGGCCACGTCGGCGGCGTCGCAGGCGCGGGTGCCGTCCTCCGGGAGGCGGTAGCCGGCCATCAGGGCGCGGGCCGGGACCTCCTCGCGGACGACCTCGCGGATCTCCCCGCCGACGACCTCCGGCAGCGCGCCGTCGCGCGGGGCCGGCTTGCCGTCGTGGGAGGCGATGGAGCCGAAGTACTTCTCGATCCAGGCGAGCGTCTGCTCGGGGTCGATGTCGCCGACCACCGACAGCACCGCGTTGTTCGGCGCGTAGTAGGTGCGGAAGAACGCCCGGGCGTCCTCGAGCGTGGCGGCGTCCAGGTCGGCCATCGAGCCGATCGGGGTGTGGTGGTACGGGTGGCCCTCCGGGTAGGCCAGCGCGAAGATCTTCTCGAACGCGGTGCCGTACGGGACGTTGTCGTACCGCTGGCGGCGCTCGTTCTTCACGACGTCGCGCTGGTTCTCCATCGACTCGTCGTCGAGGGCGGTGAGCAGGGAGCCCATCCGGTCGGCCTCCAGCCAGAGCGCGAGCTCCAGCTGGTGGGCCGGCATGGTCTCGAAGTAGTTGGTGCGCTCGAAGCTGGTCGTGCCGTTGAGGGAACCACCGGCCCCCTGCACCAGCTCGAAGTGACCGTTGCCCTTCACCTGGGCCGAGCCCTGGAACATCAGGTGCTCGAAGAGGTGGGCGAGGCCGGTGCGGCCCTGGACCTCGTGCCGGGAGCCGACGTCGTACCAGAGGCACACCGCGGCGACCGGGGTCAGGTGGTCCTCCGAGAGCACCACGCGGAGCCCGTTGGCAAGGCGGTGCTCGGTAGCTGTGAGGCCTCCTGAGCCTGCCTCGGCTGTGGCCGTGTGACCCATGGGCATGTACGTCCCTTCGCTCGCGGAATCTTGAACGCGTGAACACATGAAAACGCGGACTGCCTGTCACTGTATGCAACCGGGGGCGGGTGCCGTGAGGTTCCCGATACGTCACATTGACGCCCGATCCGGGGATCCGGTCCCCGG
>NZ_JACADT010001072.1:0-1853 GCF_013421635.1 Streptomyces sp. UH6
CCAGCAGCGGCCGGTTGGCGGCGAGTTCGGCGGCGAACACCTCGGGGAAGCCGCCGCCCAGGTAGAGGCCGCGGGTGCCGGAGGGCAGGGCGGGGTCGGTCAGCGGGTCGAAGGAAACGACCTCGCAGCCCGCGGCGGTGAGGAGTTCCTCGGTCTCGGTGTAGCGGAAGGTGAAGGCGCGGCCGCCGGCGACGGCGACGACGGGGCGTCCGCCCTCGCGCGGTGCGCCGATCCCGTCCGCCGGGTCCCAGGGCCGGGCGTCGAGCGGGGGCGCGCTGCGCGCCAGGGCGAGGACGGCGTCCAGGTCGACCTGCTGCGCGATACGCGCGCCGAGCCGCCGGACGGCGAGGGCGGAGTCCGCGCGTTCGGAGGCGGGCACCAGGCCGAGGTGGCGGGAGGGGGCGGCGATCTCCTCGTCACGGGGGACGACGCCGAGCACGGGCAGCCGCAGGGACCGGCGTATCTCGGCGACGTTCCGTTCGGAGCCGGCCTTGTTGAGGATGACGCCGACGACCTCGACGGCCGGGTCGTAGACGGCCATGCCCTCCACCAGCGCGCCGACCGAGCGGGACATGCGGGAGACGTCGACGACGAGCACCACGGGGGTCCGGGTGAGGGCGGCGACGTGGGCGGAGGAGGCGAACCCGTCGCCGCCGATCCGTCCGTCGTGCAGGCCCATCACGCCCTCGATCACCGCGACGTCGGCGCCGCGCGCCCCGTGCAGGAGGAGCGGCGCCACCCGCTCCTCGCCGACCAGGTGGGGGTCGAGGTTGCGGCCGGGGCGGCCGGTGGCGAGGGCGTGGTAACCGGGGTCGATGTAGTCGGGGCCGGTCTTGTGTCCGCTGACGGTGTGGCCGGCGTCGCGCAGGGCGGCCATCAGGCCGGTGGCGACGGTGGTCTTGCCCTGCCCGGTCATCGGGGCCGCGATCATGATCCGGGGCAGGTCCGCCGGCGTCGGGGCGGGCCCGGCGGAGTGCGGGGCGGGCCGGGCCGGGTGCGGGTGGTGGCGTGTCACCATTCGATGCCTCGCTGGCCCTTCTGCCCCGCGTCCATGGGGTGCTTGATCTTCGTCATCTCGGTGACGAGGTCGGCGGCCTCCAGCAGTCCGGGGGCGGCGCGGCGGCCGGTGATCACGACGTGCTGGCGTCCGGGCCGCTCGCGCAGGGTGGTGACGACGTCGTCGACGTCGATCCAGCCCCAGGCGAGCGGGTAGGTGAACTCGTCGAGGACCAGCAGGTCGTACGTCTCGTCGGCCAGGCGGCGCTTGATCTCGGCCCAGCCCTCGACGGCGGCCGCGGCGTGGTCCTCGCCGTCGCCCTGCTTGCGGGTCCAGGACCAGCCGGAGCCCATCTTGTGCCAGTCGACGGGACCGCCCTCGCCGGTCTCCTCGTGGAGCCGGCCGAGGCGTTCGAGGACGGTCTGCTCGCCGATGCGCCACTTGGCGGACTTGACGAACTGGAAGACCCCGATCCGCCAGCCCTGGTTCCAGCCGCGCAGGGCGAGGCCGAAGGCGGCGGTCGACTTGCCCTTGCCGTCGCCGGTGTGGACGACGAGGAGGGGCTTGTTGCGGCGCTGGCGGGTGGTGAGGCCGTCGTTCGGCACGACGGCGGGCTGTCCCTGGGGCATCAGGCGGCCCTCTCTCGGACGGCGGTGCTCAGCGCGTCGGCGCTGACCTCGCGGACGGGCAGGTGGTCGGCGTGCAGGCGGGCGGCCAGGTGCCCGGCCAGGCCGAGGCGGAGGGGTCCGGACTCGCTGTCCACGACGACGGTGCCGACGCCCAGCGAGGCGACCTGGTCGGCGGCGGCCAGCGAGCGGGCGACGGCGACCAGGGCATGCGCAAGATCGCCACCGCC
>NZ_JACADT010001073.1:0-1853 GCF_013421635.1 Streptomyces sp. UH6
GGATCGCGTCGCCGGGAGCGGGGGCCGTCAGGGAGAGCGTGGCGAGGTCGGGCCGGAGCCGGTCCACGGCGTGGGGACGCTCGCGCAGCACGTCGCCCTCCGGGCCTCCGCCGGTGGCGTCGTCCAGCAGACCGGCCTCGGAGAGACGCCCGACCAGCCCGTCCGCGTGATCCTCCGGCAGCCCCATCCGCACCGCCTCCTCACGCAGCAGCTCCATGCCCCGGGTGCCGTTGAGGAGGTCGAGGAAGGTGCCTGTCGCCGTGTCGACCGGCGCGAGCGTCATGGCGTGCGCCGGGGTCATCCCGAACTGCACCGTGTTCAGATCACGCCAGCCGCGGCGGAGCGCGGGCTTCACCCTGGGATGCACGACGACCAACCCTTCCGGCCCAACCGGCGCATCTCGCACCGGATGTGACCAAATCCACTGGAACGGCACGGAACGGGCCGTCGGTCGACAGCATGCCTCCATCCGCCCCATCGGTGCGGGCAGTTGTCCACAGGCACCTGGTATTCGTCGTACCAACTGCGGAACGGACGGCTCCGGCGGTGGGCATATCAGATCGGATCCGGTGTGCACCGGGGACGTCTCCTGTCGCAGGCGGTAACGTCAAGGGGTGCCCTCCGACGCTTCCTCCCACGCCGTGACACAGCCGAGCGGTGTCCCGGGCGTGTCCCCCCGGGTCCCCTCGGCGGACGCGGTGGAGGTGCGCAGGAGCGCCCGCAGACGCCGTACGGTCTCCGCCTACCGGGAGGGTGACCGCACCGTGGTGCTGATCCCGGCCCGCATGTCCGAGGCGGAGGAACGGCGCTGGGTGCGGGTGATGCTGGACAAGCTGGCCGCCCAGGAGAGCCGGCGCACCCTGGACGACTCGGAGCTGGGCCGGCGTGCCGCGCGGCTGTCCGAGCAGTACCTGGGCGGCCGGGCCAGACCCGTCACGGTGCGCTGGGTGACCAACCAGAACAGCCGCTGGGGGTCCTGCACCCCCGCCGAGGGAAGTATCCGGCTCTCCCACCGGCTCCAGGGCATGCCGGAGTACGTCGTCGACTACGTCCTGCTCCACGAACTGGCCCACCTGCTGGTCCCCGGTCACGGATCGGACTTCTGGCGACTGCTGGAGACGTACCCCCGTACCGAGCGGGCCCGGGGGTACCTCGAAGGAGTGGTGGCCGCGGAACGGTTGCCGCATCTGCCCGCCGCACGGCCCGGCGAGCCGGACTGAGTTGGTCCCCGTTCTGTAGCGGCTGTGTCCCGGCCGACCCGGTCCCCGGAATGACCAGCTAGCCTGACCGAGCATCTTTCGGGACCGGAATGGGGGACGGGCGTAACGCATGACCAGGGAATTCCAACGCGGCCACAAGGCCAGGATCAGTGATCTGACCGCGGGCACCGACCTCTACGTCGGTGTGCGGATCGCCGGGCCGGGGCTGAGCTTCGACATCAGCTGCTTCGGGCTGGACGCCGACGAGCGTCTCTCCGACGACCGCTACTTCATCTTCTACAACCAGCCGAAGTCGCCCGAGGAGGCGATCCAGCTGCTGGGCGAGCAGGCGGGCGACACGCAGTCCTTCCGGGTCACGCTGGACCGGATGCCGCCGGCGATCCAGAAGCTGTCGTTCACCGCGACCATCGACGGCGCCGGCCAGATGTCCCAGGTCGGGCCGGGTTACCTCCGGATCGTCGCGGGCGGCGAGGAGGTGGCCCGCTACCCGTTCGACGGCAGCGAGTTCTCCACCGAGCGCGCGGTGATGCTGGCGGACCTGTACCTCAAGGACGTCTGGCGCTTCGCCGCGGTCGGCCAGGGCTTCGACGGCGGCCTCGACGCGCTGCTGCGGAACTTCGGCGGCGAGGTCGC
>NZ_JACADT010001074.1:0-1851 GCF_013421635.1 Streptomyces sp. UH6
GCAGTTCCTCGACGTCGAGCCGCCGCATCGTGAGCATCGCGGCCATGGCCCGGGCGGCCTTCGCGCGGTCGGGGTCGCGCATGATCTCCAGGGCCTCCTTGGGGATCACCTGCCAGGACAGCCCGTACTTGTCCTTGAGCCAGCCGCACTGGCTCTCCTGGCCGCCGTCGCCGATCAGGGTGTTCCAGTAGTGGTCGGCCTCCTCCTGGCTGTCGCACATGATCTGGAACGAGACCGCCTCGTCGAACTGGAAGAGCGGCCCGCCGTCGAGGGCGGAGAACCGCTGGCCGTTGACGGTGAACAGGACCTCGGCGGCCGACCCGGAGTCGTCCGGGACGATCTTCTCCGGGCCGTTCTCGGAGAACCGGTCCACCCGCTCGATGCGGGAGTCCGGGAAGACCGAGACGTAGTAGTTGGCCGCTTCCTCCGCCTGGTTGTCGAACCAGAGGCAGGTGATGAATCCGTTGCTGTCCATCGGTTCCTCCCGATTGTCCGTCGTTCATCACTGTCGACCGGCGGGGCGGTGAAAACTCATCGGCCGTGGCCGGGTGACGTGCTCCTCTGCCTTGGGCAGATCTGCCGCAGGCAGATAAACGCCCTGGTGAGGGGCGCGGCGGGGCACATTCGAGGCAGCACACCGCTTCGGGAACGAGTCTTCAGGAGGACCTCGGATGCTTCCACCGCAGTACGCCCCACGGGCACAGGACGGCGACACCCCGTACACGCGCTTCGACGACCACCTGGCGTCGGCGCTCCTGGCGCAGCGGATCGTGGTGCTCGGCACCCAGGTGGACGAGGTGTCCGCCAACCGGGTCTGCGCCCAGCTGCTGGTGCTCTCCGCGGAGGACCCGCGGACCGACATCGGCCTCTACATCAACAGCCCGGGCGGCTCGGTGACCGCCGGTCTCGCCGTGTACGACACGATGCGGGCGATCCCGAACGACGTCTCGACCCTGGCGATGGGGTTCGCGGCCAGCATGGGCCAGTTCCTGCTGTCCGTGGGCGCGCCGGGCAAACGGTACGCGCTGCCCAACGCGCGGATCATGATGCACCAGCCGTCGGCCGGCATCGGCGGCACGGCGGCCGACGTGGAGATCCAGGCGGAGAACCTCCAGTACACCCGGCATCAGATCGAGCGGATCCTCTCCGAGCACACCGGGCAGAGCGAGGAGACCATCGCCCGGGACTCCGACCGGGACCGCTGGTTCACCGCCGGACAGGCCCAGGAGTACGGGATGGTCGACCGCCTGGTGGACTCCTTCGACGAGGTGCGTCCCAGCGCCTCCCGACGCCGGACGGGGCTGTGATCATGGGGAGCTACACGGTTCCGTACGTGACCGAGCGCACGGCCCGGGGCGAACGGTCCTCCGACGTGTTCAGCCGTCTGCTGTCGGAACGGATCGTCTTCCTGGGCACCGAGATCGACGACGGGGTGGCGAACGTGGTCATCGCCCAGTTGCTCCACCTGGAGTCCGAGGCCCCCGACCACGAGATCGCGCTGTACCTCAACTCCCCCGGGGGCTCCGTCACTTCGCTGATGGCGATCTACGACACCCTGCGCTTCGTGCGCGCGCCGATCGCCACCTTCTGCGTGGGGCAGGCGGCGTCGACGGCGGCGGTGCTCCTGGCGGGCGGCGACCCGGGGCGGCGGTTCGTGCTCGAGCACGCGCGGGTGCTGCTGGGCCAGCCGGCCAGCGCGGGCAGCCAGGGGACGGTGGCCGACCTCGCCCTGCGGGCCCAGGAGATCGGCCGGATCCGGGCCCAGGTGGAGGAGGTGCTCGCCCGGCACACCGGCCACGACACGGTGATGCTGCGGGCGGACATGGACCGGGACAAGGTGTTCACCGCCGA
>NZ_JACADT010001075.1:0-1847 GCF_013421635.1 Streptomyces sp. UH6
GCGGACCAGTGCCGGACCGGTGTCGGACCGGTGGCGGGCCGCTGGTGGGCTGCCACAACCGCCTGCCGCCCTCCGCCCGGTCCCTTGCACGTTCGGGGCGCGCGCGTGCCCGGCACGGGGGAGGCCGACTGTAGGGATCCCACAGTCGGCGGGGGTGCGCTGCTGTTCGTGCCCGAAGGCCCCCGACGGCGGGCGGACCGATAGGTTTTCGGGGAAGCCGCCGGTCGGCGCGGGAACGCGGCCCGGCGGGGAAACTCGTACACAGCACGAAGGGGGACGGATGAGCCGCTCGGTTCTCGTCACCGGAGGCAACAGGGGCATCGGCCTCGCCATCGCCCGCGCGTTCGCCCAGGCCGGCGACAAGGTCGCGTACACCTACCGCTCCGGCGAACCGCCGGCCGAGCTCACCGACCTCGGCTGCCTCGCCGTCCGCTGCGACATCACCGACTCCGAGCAGGTGGAGCAGGCCTACAAGGAGGTCGAGGAGCGGCACGGTCCGGTCGAGGTGCTGGTGGCCAACGCCGGCATCACCAAGGACCAGCTCCTGATGCGCATGTCGGAGGAGGACTTCACCTCCGTCATCGACACCAACCTGACCGGCACCTTCCGCGTGGTCAAGCGGGCCAACAAGGGCATGCTGCGCGCCCGCAAGGGCCGGGTCGTCCTGATCTCCTCCGTCGTGGGCCTCGCCGGCCAGGCGGGCCAGGCCAACTACTCGGCCTCCAAGGCCGCGCTGGTCGGCTTCGCGCGATCCCTCGCCCGTGAGCTGGGCTCGCGCAACATCACCTTCAACGTCGTCGCCCCCGGCTTCGTGGACACCGACATGACGCGCGACCTCCCCGAGGAGACGCGCGACGACCTCCTGTCCAAGATTCCGCTGGGCAGGTACGCGGCGGTCGAGGAGATCGCCGGCGTGGTGCGCTTCCTCTCCTCGGACGAGGCGTCGTACATCACTGGAGCCGTCATCCCCGTTGACGGCGGATTGGGCATGGGTCACTGATCGACATGAGCGGAATTCTCGAGGGCAAGCGGATCCTGATCACCGGCGTGCTGCTGGAGTCCTCCATCGCCTTCCACACGGCGAAGCTGGCCCAGGAGCAGGGCGCGGAGATCATCCTCACCGCCTTCCCCCGGCCCACGCTCACCGAGCGGATCGCCAAGAAGCTGCCCAGGCCGACGAAGGTCGTCGAGCTGGACGTCACCAACGACGAGCACCTCGGGCGGCTCGCCGACGTGGTCGCCGAGGAGCTCGGCACGCTGGACGGCGTGGTCCACTCCATCGGCTTCGCACCGCAGGACGCGCTGGGCGGCAACTTCCTGAACACGCCGTTCGAGTCGGTGGCCACGGCGATGCACGTCTCGGCGTTCTCGCTGAAGTCGCTGGCCATGGCCTGCCTGCCGCTGATGCAGAACGGCGGTTCGGTGGTGGGCCTCACCTTCGACGCGCAGTACGCGTGGCCCCAGTACGACTGGATGGGCCCGGCGAAGGCGGCCCTGGAGGCCACCAGCCGGTACCTGGCGCGTGACCTGGGCAAGCAGAACGTGCGGTCCAACCTGATCTCGGCGGGGCCGATCGGGTCCATGGCGGCGAAGTCCATCCCCGGGTTCGCCGACCTGGCCTCGGTGTGGGACTCGCGGGCCCCGCTGGAGTGGAACCTGGCGGACCCGGAGCCGGCCGCGCGCGGTGTCGTCGCCCTGCTGAGCGACTGGTTCCCGAAGACGACGGGCGAGATCATCCACGTCGACGGCGGCCTGCACGCCATCGGCGCGTAACGCCTTCCCCGCCCCTCCCGCCGCCCCGCGCCACCCACCCGGCGCGGGGCGGTGGCGTTCCGGAGGGTCGGGTG
>NZ_JACADT010001076.1:0-1847 GCF_013421635.1 Streptomyces sp. UH6
CGGGCCCAGCGGGCGATCTGGGCGACCCGGCGCACCACGAACTGGGTGTCCAGGATGCCGAGCATGCCGGCGAGCTGCACCGCGACCTCGTGCTGCGCGCCCACGTTCTTGATCTTGGCGACCACCGGGGCGGCCTCGTCCAGCGCGGCGGCCCGCCCGGCGGGGGTGTCCAGGTCGTAGCGGGCGACGATCTGCCGCAGCGCGAACTCGAAGAGCGGGGTGCGGGGCCGGACCAGCTCGGCGACGGCCTCGTCACCCTTGGCCAGGCGCAGCTCGCAGGGGTCCATGCCGTCGGGCGCGATGGCGATGTAGGTCTCCGCCGCGAACTTCTGGTCGTCCTCGAAGGCGCGCAGGGCGGCCTTCTGGCCGGCCGAGTCGCCGTCGAAGGTGAAGATCACCCGGGAGGTGCCGTTGTCCATCAGCAGCCGGCGGAGGATCTTGATGTGGTCGCCGCCGAAGGCGGTGCCGCAGGTGGCTATGGCGGTGGTCACCCCGGCGAGGTGGCAGGCCATGACGTCGGTGTAGCCCTCGACCACCACGGCGTGGCTGCTCTTGGCGATGTCCTTCTTGGCGAGGTCGATGCCGTAGAGGACCTGCGACTTGCGGTAGACGGGGGTGTCGGGGGTGTTGAGGTACTTGGGCCCGTTGTCCGACTCGTAGAGCTTGCGGGCGCCGAAGCCGACGACCTCGCCGCCGATGTCGCGGATCGGCCACATCAGGCGGCCGCGGAACCGGTCGATGGGGCCGCGGCGGCCCTCCTGGGCGAGGCCGGAGGTGAGGATCTCCTTGTCGGTGAACCCCTTGCCGCGCAGGTAGCGGGTGAGGTGGTCCCAGCCCTGCGGGCTGTAGCCGACGTTGAAGTGCTCGGCGGCGGCCTGGTCGAAGCCGCGCTCGGCGAGGAAGGCGCGGCCGGTGTCCGCCTCGGGGCTTGTGGCCAGCTGCTCGGCGTAGAACTGGGCCGCGATGCGGTGCGCCTCGATCAGGCGGATGCGTTCGCCGCGCTGGTGGGAGGGGTTGTAGCCGCCCTCCTCGTAGCGGAGGGTGATGCCCGCCTGCGCGGCGAGGCGCTCGACGGCCTCGGAGAAGGTGAGGTGGTCGACCTTCATCACGAACGTGATGGTGTCGCCGCCCTCCTGGCAGCCGAAGCAGTGGAAGAGGCCCTTGGCGGGGCTGACCTGGAACGACGGGGACTTCTCGTCGTGGAACGGGCAGAGGCCCTTGAGGTTGCCGCCGCCGGCGTTCTTGAGCTGCAGGTACTCCGAGACGACGGAGTCGATCGGGACCGCGTCCCGTACCGCCTTCACGTCCTCGTCGTTGATCCTGCCGCCGCCTGCCACGTGCAAATTGTACGGGGGCGATCCGACGCCGCGGTTCCGCCGCCGCGGGGAGGGGACGCCCGGGGCGCCCCCTCCCCCGGGTCAGGCCAGGAGGGATTCGAGGGCGACCCGGGGGTCGGAGAGGGCCTCGGCGTCCACCGGGGCGGCGGCCCGGACGAGGTTCTGGATCGCGGGCGTGACGTCCCACACGTTGACGTTCATCCCGGCCAGCACCCGCCGGTCCTTCAGCCAGAAGGCGACGAACTCCCGCTTGCCCGCGTCGCCCCGGATCACGACCTCGTCGTAGGCGCCCGGCGGGGCCCACCCGGAGTACTCCATGCCCAGGTCGTACTGGTCGGAGAAGAAGTACGGCACCCGGTCGTACGCCACCTCGCGCCCCAGCATCGCGCGCGCCGCCGCCGGGCCGCCGTTGAGGGCGTTGGCCCAGTGCTCGACGCGCAGCCGCGTCCCGAACAGCGGGTGCGGGAACGCCGCCACGTCGCCGGCCGCGAAGACGTGCGGGTCGGAGGT
>NZ_JACADT010001077.1:0-1830 GCF_013421635.1 Streptomyces sp. UH6
GTGCCTCCTCCGCCCCCACGGGCCGTCCGGTGAGCACCATCTCGCGGACCCTGGCCGTCCCGACCTCGTCGAGCAGTCGCGGCAGCAGCCCGCCCCAGGCGACCGGCAGTCCCAGCGCCACCTCGGGCAGCCGGAACGTGGCGTCCTGCGCGCCGATCCGCAGGTCGCAGGCGAGGGCCAGCGCGAACCCGGCGCCGACCGCCCTCCCCCGCACCTTGGCCACGGTCACCGCGGGGTTGCGGGAGAGCGCCGCGCAGACCCGGCGGGCCTTGTCCCCGGAGGTCCGGATCCCGGCCCCGTCGGGTTCGCGCCGCACCTGCTCGGCGAACTCCACCCGGTCGCCGCCCAGGCAGAAGTCGTCCCCCGCCGCCGAGAGCACGACCGCCCGCACGGACGGCTCCTGCCCCTCCAGCACACCGAGCAGGTCGTCCAGCATGGCCTCGCAGACGGCGTTGCCCCGCTCCGGCAGGTTCAGCTCGATGTGGAGCACGTCGCCGTCGCGCCGCACGCGGAGGGTCTTGGGTGTGGACGTCATCAGCTTCGGGTCACTTTCAGCGAGGTGATGCGGCGGAAGACCATCCGGGGCGCGTACTCGGGCCCGTCGGTGGCCGCCCGCAGGGTGGGGAAACGTTTCAGCAACCGGGTGAGCAGCGTGGTCGCCTCCAGCCGGGCCAGCGCCGCGCCCAGGCAGTAGTGGACGCCCCCGCCGAAGGTCAGCTGGGAGCCTCGGCGGAGGATGTCGAAGGAGTCCGGGTCGGGATTGCGGCGCGGATCGTGGTTGGCGGCCCCGTACAGCACGTGGACGACGGAGTCCCGGTCGACCCGCACGCCGCCGAGGACCATGTCCTTCGCGGCGATCCGGCTGTTCAGCCAGATCGGCGGGTCGTACCGCAGGGCCTCCTCGACGGCCTCGGCGACGTGACCGGGGTGTTCCCTCAGCCACTGCCACCGGGTGGGGTCGGCGAGCAGCAGGGCGACCGACGAGGACAGCAGCGTGGCGGTGGTCTCCAGCGAGGCGATGGTGACGAACATCGTCAGGTGGTAGAGGACGCGGTCGGCTGCCTCCCGGTCGCCGGCGTGCAGGTCGTCCCAGTACCGGATCCACCCGGAGAGGACGTCCTCGCCGAGGTGGGCGCGGCGGTGCCTCAGCAGCCCGGTGAAGTAGGCCCGCATCTCCAGGGTCGCCGCCTCGGAGACGGCGAGCTGGCTGCTGGTGGGCAGCAGCTCCTGGGCGAAGACCTGGCGGTGCGTGAAGTCGAGGATGCGGACGTGGTCCTCCTCCGCGAGACCCAGCCAGCCGCCGATGGTCCGGATGGGCAGCCGGTCGGCGACCAGGGTGGCGAAGTCGGCCTCGCCGTGGGCGCGCAGCGCCTTCTCCAGGTCGTCGAGCAGGGCGTCGGCGTGCTCCTCGATCCCGGGCCGCATGCCCTGCAGGGTCGTGCGGGCGAAGAGGTTGCCCAGGGAGCGCCGCTGGGTGGTGTGGCCGGGCGCGTTGAGCCGGGACAGGGTGTGGCTCATCTCCCGGGTGGCGGGAGCGCGCCAGCGTTCGGGGTCCGGCTGCCTCTCCTGCCACGCGATGTCGGGGGCGAGCCAGTCCCGCCCGCGCAGGACCTGGCCGGCGAGGTCGAAGCCGGTGACGAACCAGCCGCCCCAGGGGGCGGGCACCACGTCGCCCAGTTGCCGGAACGCGCGGTAGACGGGCAGCGGGTCGCGCTGTCCCTCGGGCGAGCGCAGGCGGCGCAGAAGCCGGACGACCTCCCGCCGGTCCACCGGACGCTCCCCGTCCACCGGTCGTTCCCCGTCCACCGGTCGTTCCCCGCCCGCCGCGGC
>NZ_JACADT010001078.1:0-1829 GCF_013421635.1 Streptomyces sp. UH6
CACCCGGACGGCGTCGCACGGCGGGCGGGGGGAGCGGTGGGTGCCTAGCGTGGCAGCACGTAACGGGTCCGCGACATACCGGAGGTCCCCATGGCCCTGCGCCGTTCCCTGTCCCGCGTCGCCATGAGCGCCGCCGCCACCGCCCTGCTCCTCACCGGGGCCGCACCGGCCCTCGCCGACGGCCACCCCACCCCGCCGGGCGACCGGTTCTACCAGGGCCTGGTGACGGCCCGGGGCGGCCTGCAGCTGCACACCTCGCCCACCACCGGCAGCGAGGTGATCGGCTTCGCACCCAAGGGCTCGGTGGTCGACATCTTCTGCAAGGCGCCCGGCGAGACCGTGGACGGCAACCCGCTCTGGTACCTGCTGGCCGACGGCACCTGGGCCTGGGGTCCCGCCCGCTACATCGACAACATCGGCCCGGCCCCCCGCTGGTGCTGACATAACAGGACATCGCGGCCACCGCTTGCTACGTTCCGAGCCATGACCACCCAGGCCGCGCGGGAGCGGAAGGCGACGAATCCCGCGCCCGTCACGGCGGCACCCGTCGGCCGCCGGGGCGTCGAGCTCGCGCTGATCCTCCTCGCCGTGTTCCTCTCCGTGTGCGGCTACTGCGCCGTGGGCCTGGCCCGCACCGGTCACGTCCCGCCCGACGCCGTCCGTCACGGCGCCGGGCTCGGGGTGCTGGCCCTGCTGGCCCACCTCGCGGTCCGGCTGCGGGCGCCCCACGCGGACCCGCTTCCGCTGCCCATCGCCGTGCTGCTCAACGGCCTGGGCCTGGTGCTGATCCACCGCCTCGACCTGGAGACCCCCGGCGACCGGGCAGCGCCGGCACAGCTGATGTGGTCGACGCTGGGGATCGGGCTGTTCGTCGTGGTCGTCTGGCTGCTGCGGGACCACCGCGTCCTGCGGCAGGCCACCAAGGCCTGCGGGATCTCCGCGCTGGTCCTGCTGGTGCTCCCGGCCCTCTTCCCGGCGGTGAACGGCGCCCGGATCTGGATCCGCCTGGCCGGTTTCTCGCTCCAGCCCGCCGAGTTCGCCAAGGTGCTGCTGGTGGTCTTCTTCGCGGGGCACCTGGCCGTGCACCGCGAGGCGCTCGCCGAGACCGGCCGCCGGGCGCTGGGCCCGGTGGTGGCGACCTGGCTGCTGAGCGTGGGCGTCCTGGTGCTGGAGCGGGACCTGGGCACCTCGCTGCTCTTCTTCGCCCTGTTCGTGATCCTGCTCTACGTCGCCACCGGCCGCCTCACCTGGATCGCGCTGGGGCTCGCCCTGCTGTCGGCCGCCGCGGTGGCGGTGGCACGCGTCGAGCCGCACGTGCGCGGGCGGGTCGCGGACTGGCTGGACCCGTTCGCCTCCGTGGAGGCGGGTCTGGGCGCGGGCCAGATCGCCCAGTCGCTCTTCGCCTTCGCGGCCGGCGGACTGTTCGGGGAAGGGCTGGGCCAGGGACAGTCGATCCTGATCGGCTTCGCGGCCAAGTCGGACTTCATCCTGGCGACGGCCGGCGAGGAACTGGGGCTGGCCGGGCTGAGCGCGGTGATCGTGCTCTACGCGCTGCTCGTCGAACGGGGTTACCGCGCCGCGCAGTTGACGCGCGACCCGTTCGGTCGGCTGCTGGCGGTGGGGCTGGCCTCGCTGATCGCCGTCCAGGTGTTCGTCATCGCGGGCGGGGTGACCGGGCTGATCCCGCTGACCGGGATGGCGATGCCGTTCCTGGCGCAGGGCGGGTCCTCCGTGGTCACGAACTGGGTGATCGTCGCGTTGCTGATCCGGCTCGGCGACGCGGCCAACCGCGACCCCGCCGACGCCGACGGCGACCCCGCGGGACGGGA
>NZ_JACADT010001079.1:0-1827 GCF_013421635.1 Streptomyces sp. UH6
GGGTGACGAGGCCTGCCGCGTGGCGGGCGCCGCTCTCCGCGGCGATCTCGTCGAGGGTCTGCGGGTCGCGGACGGGGGCGCTGTGCACCTGGGTGCCGTCGGTGCGGTATCCGTGGACGCCCACGCGGGGCAGGCTGTTGTAGGCCCAGGGGGTGGAGAAGTAGTAGGCGCCGGTGTCGTGGAGGACGACGTGGTCGCCCTCCTCCAGCAGGGGCAGTTCGCGGCCGGTGGCGACAACGTCGCCGGCGAAGCAGCAGGGACCGGCGACGTCCTGGACGCGGAGCGGGGTCCGCTTGGGGTGCCCGTCGGCGTCGAAGGCGCCGACGCGCAGCGGCCAGGCGTCGGGCATCAGGGTGGTGCGGGTGGCGGTCTGGGCTCCGGCGTGGGTGACGGCGATCCGGCGTCCGCCGGCCTCCTTGACGTACTCGACGCGGGCGGCGATGAAACCGCTCTTGGCGAGCAGTGAGCGGCCGAACTCGGTGACGAGCGCGTAGCGGCCGTCGAACAGCTCGGGCACGGCGGTGCGCAGTGCCGCCGTGTGGTCCTGGTAGGTGGGGCGGACGGTGTCGTCGGTGAAGTTGACCGGGAGTCCGCCGCCGATGTCGAGGCTGGTGATCTGGCGGCGGCCGAGGACCGTGTTGATCTCCTCGGCGAGCCGGTGGGTCGCGGCGATCCCCTCGGCGATCAGCTCCAACGGGCAGCCCTGGGAGCCGACGTGGGCGTGCAGCCGGGTCATCCAGGGCCGGCGGGCGAAGGCCTCGACGACCCGCTCGCGGGCTCCCTCGTCGCGCAGGGCGACGCCGAACTTGGAGGTGGCGGTGGCCGTGCTCATCGCGCCGATGGCGCCGCCGCCGACCTGCGGATTGACGCGCAGGCCGATGACCGAGGAGCAGCCGGGTGCGCGCAGGGCGTCGATCCGCTCCAGTTCGTCGAGGTTGTCCGCGTTGAGGGCGACGCCCAGCCGGAGCGCCTCGGCGATCTCGGTGCGGGTCTTGGCGGGCGAGTCGAGGACGATCCTGGCGGGCTCGAAGCCGGCGTCGAGGGCCAGGCGCAGTTCGCCGGGGCTGGCGACCTCGCAGCCCATGCCGTCCTCGGCGAGCAGCCGCAGGACCGGCACGAGCGAGGCGGCCTTGGCGGCGAAGGTGTGCAGCACGTCGGGCGCCCCGGCGAACGCGGTCCGCAGGGAGGCGACCTGTTGCCGGATGTGGTCGACGTCGAGGAAGCCGGCGACGGGCTGCTCGGCGGACAGCAGTCCCTGGGCGAGGGCGTGGCGCAGGACGGCTCCGGTCCGGTCGCCGGTGGTCGCGGTCGGAGGGCCGTCGGGGCGGTCGGGGAGGGAGTTCGCACGCAAGGTCACGGTCACGGCCTTCGGGGAGGGGCGGGGAGTGACAAAAGGGTGGACCCGACCACGGGCCCTGGTCTTTGTCCGTGGGTCCGAAGGAGCCCGCGCCCGTTGTGCCGGAGGACAACTACCGGGCGTACCGGGTCAGATCGGCGGATGGGCTGAGGAATCGTCTCCGGTCGCCTCCAGGCGGACGGCCAGGGCGACCACGAGCCGGGTGTCCGGGTCGTCCAGGTCGATGCCGAAACGTTCACGGGCCCGGCGCAGACGGTAGCGCAGGGTGTTGGGGTGGAGTGTCAGCCGTGCGGCGGCGCGTGGGACGTCACCGGAGGCGTCGAGGAAGGCGGCGAGGGAGCGGACCAGGTCGCCGCCTGCGGCGAGGTCGGCCCGCAGGAGGTCGCGCACCGCTCCCCCGTGTTCGTGCCACACGGGCCGTGCGGCGTCGAGGAAGCGCAGCGCGGTCACGGCCTGTGCCGTCCCGGCGA
>NZ_JACADT010000108.1:0-10224 GCF_013421635.1 Streptomyces sp. UH6
ACGCGTCGAGCGCCGTGATCGTCGCGTGGGACGCGGAGGTCGTGGACCTCAGGTCGCGGGCGACGGATTCCGCGTCGCCGAGGACGCGGACCGCGTTGTGCCAGGTGACCTTGGCGAGGTCCTCGCGGGACCAGCCGCGGTCGAGGAGCTCGGCGACCAGGTTCGGGTAGCCGGCGACGTCACGCAGCCCGTCCGGGGTGAAGGCCGTGCCGTCGTAGTCGCCGCCGATGCCGATGTGGTCGACGCCCGCCGCCTCGCGCATGTGGTCGAGGTGGTCGGCGACCGTCGACACCGTGGCCCGCGGACGCGGGTGGGCCTCCTCGAAGGCCCGGTGGACCTTCATCGCCTCCGGCGTGGTGTCCAGGTGGTGGAAACCGTGCGCCCGCAGGTTCTCGTCCGCCTCGACCGTCCAGTCCACCGCGGCCTGGAGGACGAACTTGGGCACGAAGGTGGCCATCGCGACGCCGCCGTTGGCTGGCAGCCGCTCCAGCACGTCGTCCGGGATGTTGCGCGGGTGGTCGCAGACCGCCCGGGCGGAGGAGTGGGAGAAGATCACCGGCGCCGCGGAGGCGTCCAGCGCGTCCCGCATGGTGGTGTCGGCCACGTGCGAGAGGTCGACCAGCATGCCCTCCCGGTTCATCTCCCGCACCACCGCGCGCCCGAAGGCGGTGAGCCCGCCGTGCAGCGGCTCGTCGGTGGCGGAGTCCGCCCAGTCGACGTTGCTGTTGTGGGTGAGGGTCATGTACCGCACGCCCAGCGCGTACAGCATGCGCAGCGCGCCCAGCGAGTTCTCGATGGAGTGGCCGCCCTCGGCGCCCATCAGCGAGGCGATGCGCCCTTCGGCGCGGGCGGCCTCCAGGTCGCCCGCGGTGTGCGCGGCGCGCAGGTCGCCGGGGTACCGGTCGAGGAGCTGCCGCACGCAGTCGATCTGCTCGAGCGTGGCGGCGAGCGGGTACGGCTGCTGGTACGGCACGTACACCGACCAGTACTGGGCGCCCACGCAGCCCTCACGGAGCCGGGCGAGGTCGGTGTGCAGCGCGGCGCTCTGGTCGGCCGCGATGTCCCGGGCGTCGAGGTCGTAGCCGACCTGCTCACGCAGCGCCCAGGGAAGGTCGTTGTGGCCGTCGACGACCGGGAACTCCCGCAGGAGTTCCCGGGCCGCCCCGAGGGAGTCCCCCGGGCCGCTCACCGGCCGTTCCCCGAGCCGTTGCCCATGGCCTTGGCGCGCAGCCGGCGGCCCTTCTCGGTGGCCTGGTCGTTGAGCTCCTGCTGGAACTCGCGCATCCGCTCCAGCAGCGCCGCGTCGTGCGTGGCGAGGATCCGGGCGGCCAGCAGGCCGGCGTTGCGGGCGCCACCGACGGACACCGTGGCGACCGGCACGCCGGCCGGCATCTGGACGATGGAGAGCAGCGAGTCCATGCCGTCCAGGTACTTCAGCGGCACCGGCACGCCGATGACCGGCAGCGGGGTCACGGAGGCGAGCATGCCCGGCAGGTGGGCGGCGCCGCCGGCGCCCGCGACGATCGCCCTGAGCCCGCGGTCGGCGGCCTGCTCGCCGTAGGCGACCATCTCGCGGGGCATCCGGTGGGCGGAGACGACGTCCACCTCGTAGGGGATCTCGAACTCGTCGAGGGCCTGGGCGGCGGCCTCCATCACGGGCCAGTCGGAGTCCGACCCCATGACGATGCCGACCAGCGGCGCTTCGCTGCTCATTCGGTGATGGTTCCCCTCAGGTAGTGGGCCGCGTGCGTGGCGCGCTCCAGGACGTCGTCCAGGTCCTCGCCGTAGGTGTTGACGTGACCCACCTTGCGGCCGGGCTTCACGTCCTTGCCGTACATGTGGATCGTGAGCTGCGGGTCCCGGGCCATGCAGTGCAGGTACGCCGAGTACATGTCGGGGTAGTCGCCGCCGAGGACGTTGACCATCACGGTCCACGGCTGGCGAGGGCGCGGGTCGCCGAGCGGGAGGTCCAGGACGGCCCGCACGTGGTTGGCGAACTGGGAGGTGACCGCGCCGTCCATGGACCAGTGGCCCGAGTTGTGCGGGCGCATGGCCAGCTCGTTGACGAGGATGCGGCCGTCGCGGGTCTGGAACAGCTCGACGGCGAGGTGGCCGACCACGCCGAGCTCCTTGGCGATGGTGAGCGCCATCCGCTCGGCCTGGAGCGCCAGGTCCTGGTCGAGGTCCGGGGCCGGCGCGATCACGGTGTCGCAGACACCGGCGACCTGGCGGGACTCCACGACCGGGTAGGCGACCGCCTGGCCGTGCGGGGAACGCACGACGTTGGCGGCGAGCTCGCGGACGAAGTCGACCTTCTCCTCGGCCAGCACCTCGACGCCGGCCTTGAAGGGCTCGGTGACCGCGGGGTCGTCGGCGCCCTTGATCACCCAGACGCCCTTGCCGTCGTAACCGCCGCGGACGGTCTTGAGGACGACGGGGAAGCCGTCGCCCTCCGCGGCGAAGGCCGCCACGTCCGCGGGGTCGGCGACGATGCGGTGCCGGGGGCAGGCCACACCGATCTCGGTGAGCCTGGCCCGCATCACGCCCTTGTCCTGGGCGTGCACCAGCGCGTCCGGGCCGGGGCGCACGGCGATGCCGTCCGCCTCCAGGGCCCGCAGGTGCTCGGTGGGCACGTGCTCGTGGTCGAAGGTGATGACATCGCAGCCGCGGGCGAAGGCGCGGAGGGTCTCCAGGTCGCGATAGTCGCCGATGACGACCTCGTTCACGACCTGGGCCGCGGAGTCCTGCGGGGTGTCACTGAGGAGCTTGAAACGGATGCCGAGCGGGATACCAGCCTCGTGTGTCATACGAGCGAGCTGGCCGCCGCCGATCATGCCGACTACCGGGAACGTCACGCGTCCAGGGTATCCGGCGCCGGGAGCGGCCCTCCTTCCCCTGCCGGAGGGCGGAAACCGGCCAGGCGTGTACCACCAGGGTTCGAATCGCGCACCCCCGTGCCGTTGCGCGCGCGACCGCGGAACGGGCGTGGTTAGCATGACTGAGTCGACGTCGATCACATGAACGGGGCTGGGCAGCGATGGGCAGTGAGCTTCTTCGCACCGCCGCGCCGGGCGGTCTCCGCCGCCGGGTGCGCGCCCTGTGGCGTGAGGTGGTCAAGTTCGGGGCGGTCGGCGGGGCGGGGCTGGTGGTCAACTTCGCCGCCTTCAACCTGCTGCTCCACATGGGGGTGCGCCCCGGCCGGGCCGGGGTCGCGGCCACCGCGCTGGCCATCGTCTTCAACTACGTGGGCTTCCGCTACTTCACCTACCGGGACCGTGACCGCGGTCACCGGACGCGGGAGATGACCCTGTTCCTGGCCTTCAGCGGCATCGGGCTGGTCATCGAGAACGGCGTGCTGTTCGTCGCCACCTACTGGATGGGCTGGGACACCCCGCTGCAGAACAACGTGTTCAAGTTCGCGGGCGTCGCGGTGGCCACGCTGTTCCGGTTCTGGTCCTACCGGACCTGGGTCTTCCGCGCCCTGCCCGACCAGCGGCCGCGCCCGTCACGCGTCCACCCGCAGGGGCGCGCCTCCGAGCGGGTCGGGCGGCCGTAGGGCCATCGCCCGCTCCCGTCCCCTCCCGTCCGCGTCAGCGGACCGTCGGCCCCGAGGGCTTGCGCGGCGGGCGCTCCGGCAGCGGGCGGCTGAGGAAGAGACCGAACACCGGCGGCTGCGCCTGGAGCATCTCCAGCCGGCCCCCGTCCGCCTCCGCGAGGTCCCGGGCGACGGCGAGGCCGATGCCCGTGGAGTTGTGCCCGCTGATCGTCCGCTCGAAGATCCGCGCCCCGAGGTCGGCCGGGATGCCCGGCCCCTCGTCCGTCACCTCGACGACCGCCTGGTTGCCGACCACCCGGGTGCGCAGCGCCACCGTGCCGCCGCCGTGCATCAGCGAGTTCTCGATCAGCGCGGCCAGCACCTGCGCGACCGCGCCGGGCGTGCCCATCGCCTCCAGGTGCCGCTTGCCCGAGGAGACGATGGCCCGGCCCGCGCTGCGGTAGGCGGGCCGCCACTCGGCGATCTGCTGGTGGATGACCTCGTCGATGTCGAACGAGACGGCGGAGCCGGTGCGCGGGTCGCGCGCGTTGGTGAGCAGCCGCTGCACCACGTCGGTGAGCCGCTCGACCTGGGTGAGCGCGATGGCGGCCTCCTCCCGCGCCGTCTTCAGGTCGTCGGTGAGGGTGATCTCCTCCAGTCGCATGGAGAGCGCGGTGAGCGGGGTGCGCAGCTGGTGGGAGGCGTCGGCGGCCAGCCGGCGTTCGGCGGTGAGCATCCGGCCGATGCGCTCGGCGGAGCCGTCCAGCACGTCCGCGACCCGGTCCAGCTCGGGCACGCCGTACCGCTTGTGCCGGGGCCGGGGATCGCCGGAGCCGAGGCGCTCGGCGGTCTCGGCGAGGTCGGTGAGCGGCGAGGCGAGCCGGTTGGCCTGGCGGACCGCCAGCACGATCGCGGCGACCACCGCGAGCAGCGCCACGGCGGCGATGATCAGCAGCGTGCGCCCGACCTCGCGGGTCACCCGGGAGCGGGGTTCCTCGACGCGGACCGTCTCGCCGCCCTCACCCCGGGTGGTGGCGTGGATGACGTCCCCGCCCGGCCGGTCACCGACCTCGATCGGCTTCCGGCCGGGGAAGGTGATCACCGCGTAGCGTCCCGCCTCCACCTGGTTCTCCAGGATGCGGGCGCTGACGTGCTCCTCCCCGAGGACACGGGCGTCGACGATGCTCGCCAGCCGCACCGCCTCGGACTCCACCCGCTCCTGGGCGCTGGCGCTGATGGTGCGGGTCTCCACCAGGACCAGGGAGACGCCGAACACGGCGATCACCACGAGGACCACGGCGAGCGTGGACTGGATCAGGCGGCGGCGCATGGGTGAAGGGTGTCAGCTCTTCTCGAAGCGGAAGCCGACGCCGCGCACGGTGGCGATGTAGCGGGGGTTGGCCGCGTCGTCGCCGAGCTTCTTGCGGAGCCAGGAGATGTGCATGTCGAGGGTCTTGGTCGACGACCACCAGGTGGTGTCCCAGACCTCGCGCATCAGCTGGTCCCGGGTGACGACCCGCCCGGCGTCCCGGACCAGGACGCGCAGCAGGTCGAACTCCTTGGCGGTGAGCTGGAGCTCCTCCTCGCCCATCCAGGCGCGGTGGGACTCCACGTCGATCCGCACGCCGTGGATGGCCGGCGGCTGCTGCGGCTCCGTGGCGCCGCGCCGCAGCAGGGCCCGCACCCGGGCGAGCAGCTCGGCGAGCCGGAACGGCTTGGTGACGTAGTCGTCGGCCCCCGCGTCGAGGCCCACCACGGTGTCGACCTCGTCGGCGCGCGCGGTCAGGATGAGGATGGGGACGCTGAGCCCCTCGGCGCGGAGCCGGCGGGCGACCTCCAGCCCGTCCATGCCGGGCAGCCCCAGGTCGAGCACGACCAGGTCCACCCCGCCCCGCACTCCGGCGTCGAGGGCGGACGGGCCGTCCTCGCGCACCTCGACCTCGTAGCCCTCCCGGCGCAGCGCGCGGGCCAGCGGCTCAGAGATGGACGAGTCGTCCTCGGCGAGCAGTACACGGGTCATGGGGTGATGGTAGTCCCGCCGTGACGGGAGCCGGAGCCCGCCGTCGCGGCGCAATTCCGGTGCGGGGCACGGCCCGGACCCACCCGGCGGCGCCCGCTCCCGCCGCCCCGCGGGTGACCTTCTGTCCCGGTCCGCCCCCGCCTGCCCACCCCGCTCCGTCCGTATTTCCACGGTATGAGAGGGTGGACGGGCCGCTGGAACCGTGCGGCGCGGACGACCCACAGAGGTGTGATCATCACCTCAGATGCCCCCTATATGCCCATTGACACGTGTTTCTCCTGTCTAATGGCTCTGGCCCCATGGGGCGGCTTCCGCGTCTCGCACCGGATTCCGCCCCTGTGCGCGGGCCGGTCCCCAGCCGGCCCGGTAAGAACCAGACCTGTGGCCGGGTCCCGTGCGCCGAGAGCGCGCGGGGCGTGGATCCCGGCGTCGTCCTCCCCGCTCCCTCCCCCACGGAGCAACCCTCCCCCACGGCGGGACCTGGGTGGACGACATCGGTGCCGGCCTCCCCCCACCGGGCGCGCCCCCATCCCCCGGCGCGTCCCGACCAGCAAGGAACGACCATGGCGTCCAGCCTGACGAAGTCCTCGCCCCCGTCCCACGGGGCCGAGAAGACTTTCTTCGGCCACCCCCGCGGCCTGGCCACCCTCTTCATGACCGAGATGTGGGAGCGTTTCTCCTACTACGGCATGCGCGCGCTGCTCCCGCTGTACCTGATCGCCGACGAGGGCCTCAACCTCGACGCCGGTACCGCGGTCGCCATCTACTCCGTGTACGTCGCCACGGTGTACCTGCTGGCACTCCCCGGCGGATGGTTCGGCGACCGCGTCTGGGGTCCCCGGAAGACGACGGCCATCGCGGCCGGCGTCATCATGGCGGGCCACCTGCTCCTGGCCGTCCCGATGGACGCCGTCTTCTACGTCGGCCTGCTCTTCGTCGCGGTCGGCTCGGGCCTGCTCAAGGCCAACATCTCCACCATGGTGGGCCACCTCTACAACGGCGCGGACGACCCTCGCCGGGACGGCGGCTTCACCGTCTTCTACATGGGCATCAACATGGGTGCCTTCGCCGCCCCGCTGGTGATCGGCACCGTCGGCCAGACCGTCGACTGGCACCTGGGCTTCGTGCTCGCGGCGGTCGGCATGGGTCTGGGCCTGGTCCAGTTCCTGGTCGGCACCAAGCACCTGGCCGCCGAGTCCAGCGTCGTCCCGAAGCCGCTGTCCGCGGCCGAGCGCGCCTCGACGCTGCGCAAGGCCATGTACTGGCTCATCGTCGCGGTCGTCTTCTACGGCATCGTCGGCGGCACCGGCCACTTCACGCTGAAGTGGGCCACGGTTCCGCTGCTCGTCCTCGGCCTGCTGATCCCGGTCTCCGTCCTGGTCCGCATCAAGCGCGACAAGGAGCTCACGGACACCGAGCAGTCGAAGGTCTCCGGCTACATCTGGTTCTTCGCCGCCGCGGCCGTCTTCTGGATGATCTACGACCAGGGCGGCTCGACGCTGTCGATCTTCGCCGACGAGCACGTGAACACCGAGGTCCTCGGCTGGGAGTTCCCGGTCTCGTGGTTCCAGTCGGTCAACCCGGTCCTGATCATGGCGCTGGCCCCGGTCTTCGCGACCATCTGGCTCGCCCTTGCCCGCAAGGACAAGGAGCCCAGCACGATCGTCAAGTTCGCCGGTGGTCTGGTCCTGGTCGGCATCTCCTTCTTCGTCTTCCTGCTGCCGCTGGTGGCGTCGGGCGACGGCAAGGTCTCGCCGTGGTGGCTGGTGCTGATCTACTTCTGCCAGACCGTGGGTGAGCTGCTGCTCTCGCCGGTGGGGCTGTCGGTCACCACGAAGATGGCGCCGGCGAAGTACGCCTCGCAGATGATGGGCGTGTGGTTCCTCGCCGTCACCGCGGGTGACGCGGTGACCGGGCTCGTCGCCGAGGCGGGGGTCGACCTGAACCGGACCGGGTTCGTGGCGCTGGAGGCGGCGCTGGCGGCGGTGGTCGGTATCGGCATCTTCCTCAACCGCGGCAAGGTCAAGCGCCTCATGGGCGACATCCGCTGACCTTCCCCGCACCCCGAAGGGGCCGTCCCGTCACACGGGACGGCCCCTTCGCCGTACCTCCCGCACCACCGCGCGGTGCGGGGGCCGTGCGGTGACGCCGCGGGCCCCCGTGCAGCCGTGCGGTTCCACCAGGCCCTTTCGCCGCCGGCACGTGCACCGCGCTCTTCCTCTTCAGTCCGCCCTGCGGCGGCACGCGGGCCGCGCGCTCTCCGCCTGCGCGCAGTTACCGCAGCGCGGCCCGCACATCCCGCCCTCCCGTGCTGCGGGCAGTCGTGCCGCTAAGGGCGATGGGGGTCCCCCCTGCTCGAGCGAAGTCGAGAGCTTGGGGGAGAGTGGGCGCAGGCCTCACGTACGCACGAGACGGCTCGCTCCGCGGAACGTAAGCCCCTCTGGGAAGGGGGCGGGTCGGGGGATGAACAGTGCTGTCCGCCGAGGTCCGGCTTGGGCGCGCCGCAGTGAGGTCACGTGCGTACGGCGCCGCCCGCTTGCGCGTGGTGGTGCTGACCGCTCGCCGCGGAGGGCGCCGTCCTGCGCCCGCCCGTGCCGCCCTCTGGGCGGCCCAGCCGCCCGCAGGGGGTGCGGCATGCGCCCGCAGGGGGGCGGGGAGGCGCCCGCAGGGGGTACGGACCGTGGGTGCGGAGCTGGCGGGGGTTGCGTAAGGGTGGGGTCAGGCGGTTTCGGGGGTGGGGTCGCAGCAGTCGGGGTCGAGACCCCGGGGGAGGCGGTCACCGCCGAAGACGGCACAGGTCGCCTCGTGCCCCCCGAGCGCGGCGACGGCCAGCAACAACGACCCCGCCGTCCAGCTCGTCAGCTCCGCCGGCCAGATCGCGCCGTCGTCGAAGACCAGCCCCGTCCAGTACAGCCCGGACTCCTCGTCCCGCAGGTGCTGCACGGCCTGGAGGATCTCCAGCGCCCGGTCGGACTCCCCCGCCGCCCACAGCGCGAGCGCGAGCTCGCAGGACTCGCCCCCGGTGACCCACGGGTTGGGGACGACGCACCGCACGCCCTTCCCGGGCACCACGAACTCGTCCCACCGGGAGGCGATCCGCTCCCGCGCCTCGGCGCCCTCCATGGCCCCGCCCAGGACGGGGTAGTACCAGTCCATGGAGTACCGGCTCTTGTCGAGGAACCGCTCGGGGTGCAGCCGGATGGCGTGCCGCAGCGCGCCCGCCGCCAGCTCCCAGTCGGGCTGCGGCTCCTCCAGCTGCTCGGCGACCGCGAGCGCGCACCGCAGCGCGTGGTGGATGGAGGAACTGCCGGTCAGCAGCGCGTCGTCCACCGCCGTGCCGTCGTCCTCCCGCTTCCAGCCGATCTGCCCGCCCGGCTGCTGGAGCCGCAGCACGAACTCGACGGCCGCGTACACGACCGGCCACATGCGGTCGAGGAAGGTGTCGTCGCCGGTGGACAGGTAGTGGTGCCAGACGCCGACCGCGACGTAGGCGACGAAGTTGGACTCGCGGGAGCGGTCGGTGACCTCGTCGTGGGCGCCGTCGGCGTAGGCGGCGTACCAGGAGCCGTCCTCGTTCTGGTGGCGGGCCAGCCACAGGTAGGCGCGTTCGGCGGCCTCGTGCTCGCCGGCCGCGTCGAGGGCCATCGCGGCCTCGGTGTGGTCCCACGGGTCGAGGTGGTGGCCGCGGAACCACGGGATGGCGCCGTCGTCGCGCTGCACGGCGAGCAGGCCGCGCACGGTGGCGGCGGCCTGCTCGGCGGTGAGCACCCCGGGAAGGACGAGGTGCTCGGTACGCGGGGTGGTCACTTCGGGTCCGTCCCGGAGGTCCCGGCGGCGGCGGCCGGCAGGTGGGGCTTGGTCGCGTAGGCCACGAAACTCTTGCCCATGACGGGGTTGAGGGCGCGCTCGGCGACCCGGGTGGCCAGCGGCTTCTTCATGATGTCCCAGACCAGCAGCTTGTGGTACGCCTTCACCGGCAGCGCCTTGTCGTTGTCCACGCCGAAGGCGCACTTCAGCCACCAGTAGGGCGAGTGCAGCGCGTGCGCGTGGTGGGAGCCGTAGGGGCGCAGGCCGGCCTCGCGCATCTTGGCGAGCAGCTCGTGCGCCTTGTAGATGCGGATGTGGCCGCCCTCGACCTCGTGGTAGGCGTCGGAGAGCGCCCAGCAGACCTTCTCCGGCCCGTAGCGCGGCACGGTGACGGCGATCCGCCCGCCCGGCTTGAGGACGCGGACCATCTCGGCGAGGACGCCCTTGTCGTCGGGGATGTGCTCCATCACCTCGGAGATGATGACGACGTCGAACGAGGCGTCCGGGAACGGCAGGTTGAGCGCGTCGCCCTCCATGGCGGTGGCGGTGGCGCCGGCCGGGGCCTCACCGGCCTCCTTCATGGCGGCGAACCACTTGGCGACCTCGCGGATCTCCTCGCCGTTGCGGTCCAGGGCGACGACCTGGGCGCCGCGCTTGTAGCACTCGAAGGCGTGCCGGCCTCCGCCGCACCCGAGGTCCAGGACACGGTCGCCCGGGGCGAGCGGGAACCGGGAGAAGTCGACGGTCAGCACGGGGTCCTGCTTTCGCGGTTGTGGCCGGTGGTGGGGGTGGGGGCGGCGGGCCCACGGCCCGGCCGCCGGCGTGCGACGGCCTCGCGGTAGTGGGCGACGGTGCCCTCGGC
>NZ_JACADT010001080.1:0-1825 GCF_013421635.1 Streptomyces sp. UH6
GCGACGCGCTCCGGCTGGACCTGGGCACCTCCATCCGCACCGGCGCCTCGGTGTCCGCGACCATCGGCGGCCGGCTCGCCCTGACCGGGCAGCTGGTGGGGCTGGGGCTGGCGATCGCCGTGCTGCTGGGCGTCCCGGGCGGTGTCCTCGCGGCGCTGCGCCGGTACCGGGCCACGGACCGGGCCGTGCAGACCGCCTCGCTGATCGCCCTCTCCACCCCGGCCTTCGCGGGCGGCCTGGTGCTGATCTACGTCTTCTCGCTGATGCTCGGCTGGTTCCCCGCGTACGGCCCCGGCGCGGGCGGCGACCGGCTGCTCCACCTGGTGCTGCCCGCGGTGGCGCTGGCGCTGGGCGTCACGGCGGTGCTGCTCAAGCTGACCCGGGCGGCGGTGATCCGTGAGCTCGACAAGGAGCACGTGGTGTTCGCGCGCGCCCGCGGGGTCGCCGAGCGGCGGATCCTGGTCCACTACGTGCTGCGCGGCGCCCTGGTGCCGGTGCTCACCGGCGTCGGGCTGGTGGTGGCGTACCTGCTGGCCGGCACGGTGATGGTGGAGCAGGTGTTCGCGCTGCCCGGCCTGGGCTCGCTGCTGGTCGACTCGGTGACCTACCGCGACGTTCCGCTGGTCCAGGCGGAGGCGCTGCTGATCGCCGTGCTGGTCTGCCTGGCCGGACTCCTCACCGACCTCGCCCAGCCCCTGATCGACCCGCGCCTGCGCCCGGCCCCCGCCACGCCGCGCCGGCCGAAGGAGCGCCGATGACCTCCCCCCGTGCCCTCGGCCGCCCGCGCGGCCTGCGCGGCCTGCGGCCGCTGACGGCGCTGGCCGTCCTGGTGGCCTTCCTGCTGCTGGCGGCCTCCCTGTTCGGCCAGACGCTGCTGCCGCACTGGGACGCCCAGGACATCACCGCGGGCGCCCGGATGCCCGGCGGCGGTCACCTGCTCGGCACCGACGAGCTGGGCCGTGACATCGCCCAGATGGTGATCGCCGGCGCCCGGTCCACGCTGACCGGCGCGGCGCTGGTCGCCCTCGGCTCGATGGTGATCGGCAACGTCCTCGGCCTCCTCGCCGGGTACCTCGGCGGCTGGACCGACGTCCTGGTCCGCCGCTGGGCCGACCTGCTGCTGGCCGTGCCCGCGCTGCTGGTCACCCTGGTGGTGGCCGGCATCGGCGGCGGGGGCTGGGCGCTGGCCGTCTGCGCGCTGATCGTGCTGACCTCGCCGTCCGACATCCGCCTGGTGCGCACCGCCGCGCTGGAGCAGCGGCACCTGCCCTACGTGGAGGCGGCGGAGACGCTGGGGCTGCCCCGGCGCACGGTGATGCTGCGCCACATCTGGCCCAACACCCTGCCGGTGGTGGTCGCCAACACGCTGCTCAACTTCGCGGGCGCCGTGGTCTCGCTGAGCTCGCTGTCCTTCCTCGGCCTCGGCGTCCCGCCGGGCGCCCCGGACTGGGGCCGGATGCTCTCCGAGAACCGGAACCTGCTCTGGACCAACCCGAGCGCGGCGCTCGCGCCCGCCGTCCTCATCGTCCTCTCGGCCGTCGTGCTCAACCTGCTCGGCGACCGCGTCCTGGAGGCGTTCTCCAAGCGAGGCAAGTCGTGACCACCACCACCGCGGCCACCACCGCGTCCACCACCGCGCCCGAACCGCTCCTCGCGGTCGACGGCCTGTCCGTGGCCGTGGCCTCCGGGGCCCGCGCCCTCGTCGTGGACGGGGTGTCGCTGACCGTCGCGCCGGGCGAGTGCGTCGGCGTGGTCGGCGAGTCCGGCAGCGGCAAGTCGCTGACCATGCGGGCCGTCGCGGGCCTGCTCCCCGAGGGCCTGGACG
>NZ_JACADT010001081.1:0-1821 GCF_013421635.1 Streptomyces sp. UH6
GGGCGGCCCGGCGCGGTGACGCCGCTGTGACAGTACGAGGATCATGCCGTACCACTCGTCGGTCCGGCGGGGGTGTGAGGGCGACGTATCGCCCGCGCGGGGGCTTTCGGCCGCTGCCGCGCGCGGGCCGGGAAACGCGGTTGGCCCGCCGGGGGCGGCGCACGTAATCGCGGCCTCCGCGACGTCGCCGGACCGGGGGGCGGAACCGGCGGACCGACTCGTGGGAGTGGAACGGCATGACGGAACTCCTCCCCTTCGACCCCGCGCACTCGGCGGCGGTGGCCGGCTGGCCGGCGTCCGCGGCGGAGGCCGTCCTGTGGTGCGGGGCCCGGGAGTTCCCCGTCCCCGCCCGGACCGTCGACGCCTGGCGGCAGGACGACGACGTGCACGCCTTCGGGCTGTACGAAGACGGGCGCCTCCTCGCCTACGGGGAGGTGTGGCACGACACTGAGGAGGACGAGGCCGAACTGGCGCGGCTCATCGTGGATCCCGGGGCCCGTGGCCGGGGAGCGGGCCGGGAACTCGTGCGGGGACTGGCGGAGCGGGCCCGCGACGCGGGGTTCGAGGACGTCTTCCTCCGGGTGCACCCGGACAACGAGCGGGCGCTCCGGTGTTACCGGGGAGCGGGGTTCGCGCCGGTCGATCCCGGTCTCGCGCAGGAGTGGAACGCCGCCCAGCCGGTCGACCACGTCTGGCTGCGGCACGTTCCCGCACCGCGCGTCCGTCCCGCGGATTCCCCGGCCGAGGACGACTGATCCCGCCCGCCGGGTGGTCCTCCGGCACCCGGGCGCATCGCGAACCGCCTCGGACGTGCCGACCGCCGCGGAAGTTGCTACCGCCTCGGGAGCTTCGGTCCGCCTCGGGACCTTCGGCCGCCTCGGGACCTTCGGCCCGGGAGGCCGGGACCTGTGGCCGGTGGCACAGGGACCAACGGACGGCCTTTTTCCTCTCCCCGTCATGATCGTATTGCGCAAGGGAATTCACGCGCACATGCAGGGAAGTGAGTACATGCGTCCGCCCACCGCGTCGTCATCGATCCACGAGGACGAGATGCACGGCACCGAGCAGGCATTTTCTTCGGTCGTCCCGTCCGATGAGGCAGGGCGGCGGTGAAGGACTACCACGCCCTGCTGGCCCGCCAGGAAGCCATGCGGTTGCGACAGCAACTCCTCTCCCCGGCGCAGTCGCCGACCGGGGCACCCGGTGGGCGCGCGGGCCTGGACCCCCGGTCGTACGACGGCGCCGCCGACCAGGCGCTGATCGTGCGGGACCTGCCCGCGGTGGCGCCGCTCGCGACGCTGATCGACCGGCTCTACGAGGCGATGTTCACCCGCCACCCCTACCTGCGGCAGCTCTTCCCGGAATCGATGGAGTTCCAGCGCGCCCACCTGGAGCGCGCCTTCCGGTTCGCCGTCGAGCACCTCGACCGCCCCGTGGAACTCGCCGACTTCTGCACCCGCCTGGGCAGCGGCCACCGGCGGCTCGGCGTCCTTCCCGCCCACTACCAGGTGTTCGAGGAATCGCTGGTCGAGGCCCTCCGGGTGACGGCGGGGGACGCCTGGTCGCCGGAGACGGAGCAGGCGTGGGTGCGGATGCACCGCTTCGTCACCGGCGCGATGATCGACGGCGCCGCCGGGACGGCACGTGAACCCGGCTGGTGGCGGGCCACGGTCGTGCGGCACGAGCTGCGCGCCCCCGACCTCGCGGTCCTGCGGCTGCACCCGGCCGAACCCCTCCGCTTCCGGGCCGGGCAGTACGTGCCCGTGCAGAGCCCGCTGCTGCCGCACACCTGGCGGTCCTACACGATCGCCGGCGCCCCGG
>NZ_JACADT010001082.1:0-1820 GCF_013421635.1 Streptomyces sp. UH6
TCACCGCGCCGGTGAGGACCGTGCGTTCGCCGATGTGGGCGTGGACGCCGACCAGGGAGTCGGTGATGACGGCGCCGGGCTGGACGACCGCGCCCGGCAGGATGGTGGAGCCGCTGATCCGCGCGCCCTCGGCGACCAGCGCGCCCTCACCCACCACCGTGCCGCCGGTGAGCTTGGCGTCCGCGGCCACCACCGCGGAGGGCAGGACCAGCCGGTCGCCGCAGCGGCCGGGCACGGCGGGGGACGGGGCGCGGCCGAGGACCAGGTCGGCGGAGCCGCGGACGAAGGCCTCGGGGGTGCCGAGGTCGAGCCAGTAGGTGGAGTCGACCATGCCCTGCAGGTGCGCGCCGGCCGCCAGCAGGCCGGGGAAGGTCTCCCGCTCGACGGAGACCGGCCGCCCGGCCGGGATGGTGTCGACGACCGAGCGCCGGAAGACGTAGCAGCCGGCGTTGATCTGGTCGGTGACGATCTCCTCGGGCGTCTGGGGCTTCTCCAGGAACGCGGTCACCCGGCCCGTGGGGTCGGTGGGCACCAGCCCGTAGGCGCGCGGGTCGGTGACCCGGGTCAGGTGCAGCGAGACGTCGGCGCCGCAGGCCTCGTGGGTGCGGACCAGGGCACGGATGTCGAGGCCGGTGAGGATGTCGCCGTTGAAGACGAGGACGGGCTCGTCCGGGCCGGACCGGAGCCGGGCCGCCGCGTTGCGGATGGCGCCGCCGGTGCCCAGGGGCTCCCGCTCGGTGACGTACTCGAGGTGGAGTCCCAGCGCGGAGCCGTCGCCGAAGTACGGCTCGAACACCTCGGCCAGGTAGGACGTGGCGAGCACCACGTGCTCCACGCCGGCGGCGGCGGCCCGGGCCAACTGGTGCTGGAGGAACGGAACCCCGGCCGCGCGGACCATGGGCTTGGGAGTGTTCACCGTCACCGGGCGCAGCCGGGTGCCCTTGCCGCCGACCAGGAGGATCGCTTCTGTCACCTGTCGTCTCTGCTTCCTGCCGGGACCGGCCGATCTTGGTGTCGGCCGGCCAGTGTACGCAGACCGTTCGAAGGCTGTGCGAGCGTCAGGAGCCGGCCGGGCCCCCGCCGCCCCGGCGTCATCGTCCCTGGTAGCGGGCCGAGGTCGTCCGGGCCGTGCCGAGCTTGCTGTAGAGGCGACCACCCGGACAGCTCGTGGCGAATCCGTCCCGGTGCCCGGAGATGGTGTTCAGTCGTACATTCTTGCCTTTTTGGTAGCGATTGCCACCGCCCGATTTCAGATAAGTCTTGCCGCGCGGGTTCATGCCGTGCAGGCCGAGTTTCCACGCCGTGAGGCGGGCGATGCCGCGGACGGACTTCGCGGTGGGCTTGGTGGTGCCGAAGCTGCCGATCACGGCGATGCCCATGCTGTTGCTGTTGAAGCCCAGGGTGTGGGCGCCCATCACGGGGCGGGTGACGCCGCCGGCGCGGCCCTCGTAGATCTTGCCGCACTTGTCGACGAGGAAGTTGTAGCCGATGTCCCGCCAGCCCATGCTGCCCACGTGGTAGCGGTAGATACTGCGGATGACCGAGGGGGCCTGCTTGCAGGTGTACCCGTTGCCGGTCGCGGTGTGGTGGACGAACGCCACCTTGACCTTCTTGGTGTAGGCGAAGCTCTTCTCCCGCAGGCTCTCGTTCGCCTTCCAGCCCCGGCGGGTGACGATCGCCGGACGCGGTCCGATGTACGGCGCGGCCCTGGGCTCGTCCACGCCTTCGGCCCCGGCCTCCGCCGCCACCTCCGCCTCAGCCGCCTGGTCCTCCTCGGTGGCCGGATCGCCCGGATCGGCCTGCGCGGGGGTGTCCGGCGG
>NZ_JACADT010001083.1:0-1816 GCF_013421635.1 Streptomyces sp. UH6
GAGCGGATCGACGAAGCGCACTGCACAGCCGAGCGCCGCGGCACCCCCGTCGGCCCGGCGGTCGTCGCCCACCATCAGGGTCCGGGACGGTTCCGCCCCCAGGGCCTCGAGGGCCACGCGGAAGAGATCCGGCTCGGGCTTCTGCGCGCCGTGCTCGAACGACAGGGCGTAGGTGTCCACATAGGCGTCGAGCCCATGTGCCCGGAACACCGGACGCAGATCCCACCCGATGTTGCTGACCACACCCACGGCCACGCCCCGGTCGCGCAGTCGCGCCAGGACCTCCACGGCGTCCGGGTAGGGCTCCCAGGCCTCGGGCGTCATGTGGCGGTCGTACAGGGCGTCGTGCAGCGCGGGGTCCGGCAGGTCCACCCGGCGCGACAGCCCCGTGTAGAGGCCCCGGTGGAGTTCCGGCGTCCGGTCGCGGTTCTCCCAGGCGTCGGCCAGTCCACCGGGCAGCGCGCGCGGCACCGGACCGCCGGGCAGCGCCCCCGCCTCCTCCAGTTCCCGCGCGGCGCGCAGGGTGTGCTCCTCCGTCATGACGGTCCCGGTCGCCCGGAGCACCGCGCGCAGCCACGTCTCGACCGGCTCGATGCGGAACAGCGTCCCGGAGAAGTCGAACAGCACGGTCTCGAACCGCCTGTCGCCGGAGGCCGCGGAGGTGGAAGCAGTCATGCGCGAGAGCGTAGCCGCGGCCGCCGGTGCGCGGAGGGGCGCGAACCGGCCTCGCGCAGCCACGGCAGCCGTTCGTGGATCACCACCGCGGCGGCCACCGTCATGCCCCCCAGCAGCCAGCCGCCCACCACGTCCGAGAGCCAGTGGACCCCCAGCCAGACCCGCGTCAGCCCCACCCCCACGACGCTGACCACGGCGGTGGTCACCGCCGCCCGCCACAGCCGGCGCTCCACACCACGGCGGTGCAGGACCCACAGCAGCAGGCCGCAGCAGACGGCCGCGGTCATGGCGTGACCGGAGGGGAAGGCGGCGTAGCGGGCGTGGTCGACCGGGTCGGGCCACACCGGCCGGGGCCGGGCGACGACGGCCTTGAGCACCTGCTGGAGCAGGGCCGCCACGGCCACCACCGCCACCAGCCACAGCGCGGGCCACCACTGCGACCGGCGCCAGACGAGCCAGACGGCCACCACCACGGTCAGGGCGCGCAGCGTGAGCGGGTCCCAGATCCAGTCGGTGAGCACGCGGAAGGCAGCCGTGAGGCCGTCCTCGTCGACCGCCCAGCGGTGGGTGGTCCGGGCGATCTCCGTGTCCATGGCGACCAGCGGCTGCCAGGAGGCCTCCACCAGGGCGAGGAGGACCAGGGAGCAGAGGGCGAGGACGGCCGCCGTGCGCAGGGCGGCGTCGTGGAGCCGTCGGTGCGGGGCGGACGGCGCGGCGAGGGGCGGGGCATGCGGGGAGAGGCGCATGGGGCCGATACTGACCCGGCCCGCCCCCCTGAAACCACCCTTTCGCGTCGTTCACCGCCCGTGGTGGGCGGCCGGCGGCCGTGGTTCACCCGTCCGGACGTCAGCCGTGGTGGAGAACGCCCAGGCCCGGGGCGAAGGCGACCAGCAGCGGAACCGCGGGAACCAGGGCGCCCGCCGCCGTCAGCCCGAGCCGGCGGAACGGGCTCAGCCGGCGCGGCGGGGCGATCAGGCGATGGACACGGTCCGGGACGTCCGCCCGCCCGCCGGAGGGCGTGGGGCCGAACACGCCGCGGTCCTCGTTGAGGCCCACCAGGGCCAGCGCGACGGCGAGCCGGCCGTGGCGGCGGGAGGCCGAGTCGTCGGCGGCCAGCTCCACCAGCCGGTGGATCTCGTCG
>NZ_JACADT010001084.1:0-1809 GCF_013421635.1 Streptomyces sp. UH6
CGTGTCAGGCAGGGAAACACATGGACGTCGGACTCAAGCGTGAGCTCGAGCGGAAGGTGCGGGCCGGCGAGCGCCTGACCCGGGAGGACGGCATCGCGCTGTACGAGTCGGACGACCTGGCCTGGCTGGGCGCGCTGGCCCACGAGGTGCGGACCGCGCGGCACGGGGACGTGGCGTACTTCCACGGCGCCGAGGCCGGCGGCGGGCTCGCGTTCGGGGTCGGCGGATGGCGGGAGCGTGCCGCCGACGTCGACGCGATGCTGCGGCTGCGCGAGGAGTGGGACGGGCGCGAGCAGGCCGCCGTCCCGGTCGGGGACCGTTCCCTGTCCGGCCTCGAGGTGCTGAAGACCTACGCGGTGGCCCGGCTGCTGCTGGACAACGTGCCCCACCTGAAGGTCTTCCGGGAGACCTACGGCGACCGCACCGCCCAGCTGGCCCTCCAGCACGGCGCGGACGAGATCGAGGGCCCGGCGGGCGACGAGGTCGTCGAGCTCGTCCAGGACGCCGGATTCCGCCCCGTCCAGCACGACGGTGCCTACACGGCCGTCCGCGAGTACGACGGGCCCGACCCGGCGCGGCGCGACGAGCCGCAGGCGATGCGGCTCTGACCCACCGCCCCGGCCCCGGCCGGGGAGGGCCGGCCGGATCTCCGGCCGGCCCTCCTGCTTCGTGGGGCCGGGGTCAGCCGACGGTCCACTTCTGGTTGGCGCCGCCCGTGCAGGTCCAGATCTGCAGGCGGGTGCCGTCGGCCGAGGAATTGCCCTTGGCGTCCAGGCACTTGTTCGAGCCCGTGTTGGTCAGGTCGTTCGCCGCGGTGCGGACCCACTTCTGCGCGTTGGTGCCGTTGCAGGTCCACAGCTGGACCACGGCGCCGTCCGCGGTCGAACCGCCCGAGACGTCGAGGCACTTGCCGAGGGCGCGGACGGTGCCGTCACCGGGGAAGGTCCACTGCTGGGCGACGTTGCCGGTGCAGTTGTGGAGCTGGATCGGCGTTCCGTCGGCGGTCGCGCCGCCCGCCACGTCCACGCACATGCCGCCGATGCCGCGGATCGGGCCGGGGGCGGGGACGGAACCGCCGTCCGAGGTCGAGACCCGCACGTAGTCGACGGTCATGGTCTGCGGGAAGCTGGTGGAGCCGTCGGGGCTGCCGGGCCAGTTGCCGCCCACCGCCAGGTTGAGGATCAGGAAGAACGGGTGGTCGAAGACCCAGCGGTCGCCGCCCAGGTCCGCGGGCGTCCGCGTCTGGTACGCGGTGCCGTCGACGTACCAGGTGATCGAGGTGGGGCTCCAGTTCACCGCGAAGGTGTGGAATCCGTCGGCGAACGCCTGCCCGCCGGGCAGCGTGTAGCCCGCGCCGATGCCTTCCGCGCCGGAGTAACCCGGACCGTGCAGGGTGCCGTGCACGGTTCCCGGCTCACGGCCGATGTTCTCCATGATGTCGATCTCGCCGCTGTTCGGCCATCCCACGCTGCCGAGGTCGTTGCCGAGCATCCAGAAGGCCGGCCAGATGCCCTGGCCGCGCGGGATCTTGATGCGGGCCTCGAAGTGGCCGTAGGCCTGTGTGAAGGTGCGCGCCGTGTTCAGACGGGCCGAGGTGTACTGGCAACCGCCGTACCAGCACTGGAGGTTGGTGTCGGTGTTCCGCCGGGCCGTGATGGTCAGGTTGCCGTTGCCGTCCAGGGCCGAGTTGGCCCTGTTGTTGGTGTAGTACTGGAGCTCGTTGTTGCCGTTGCCCGAACCGCCGGTCTCCAGCGTCCACTTGGCCGGATCCGGGGCGCTGCCGGCCGCCCCGTCGAACTCGTCCGCCCA
>NZ_JACADT010001085.1:0-1807 GCF_013421635.1 Streptomyces sp. UH6
AGCCACGGCAGCCGTCCACCGTCGCATGCCGGTGAGCTACCCCGCGCCGCACCCCCGTGCCCCCGACACACCGCCACGCCACCCGGACGGCCGTACGGAACCCCCCGCCCGGATCAGCGCGGGAACCCCCCGTGCCAGAGTGGTCGTATGACTACTGCACCGCTGCGCGTGGCCCTGGTCGGTTTCGGTCTGGCCGGCTCCGTGTTCCACGCGCCGATGATCGCCGCCGCCGAGGGCCTGGTCCTGGACACCGTGGTCACCTCCAACCCCGAGCGGGCCGCCCAGGCCCGCGCCGAGTACCCCGACGTGCGGATCGCCGCGTCGGCCGACGAGCTGTGGCCGCGCGCCGACGAGCTGGACCTGGTGGTCGTCGCCTCCCCGAACAAGACGCACGTCCCGCTGGCCACCGAGGCACTGCGCCGTGGCCTGCACGTGGTCGTGGACAAGCCGGTCGCCGGCACCGCCGCGGAGGCCCGTGCGCTGGCCGCGCTGGCGAAGGAGCAGGGCCTGCTGCTCTCCGTGTTCCAGAACCGCCGCTGGGACGGCGACTTCCTCACCGTGCGCAAGCTGATCGAGGACGGCGCCCTCGGCGAGGTCCAGCGGTTCGAGTCCCGCTTCGAGCGCTGGCGTCCGCAGCCGAAGGGCGGCTGGCGCGAGTCGGCGGACCCGGCGGAGCTCGGCGGCCTCCTCTACGACCTGGGCAGCCACGTCGTCGACCAGGCCCTGCACCTCTTCGGTCCGGCCGAACAGGTCTACGCGGAGGTCGACACGCGTCGGCCGGGCGCGCTGATCGACGACGACGTGTTCATCGCCGTCACCCACACCGGCGGCGTCCGCTCCCACCTGTACGCCTCCGCGACCACCGCCCAGCTCGGCCCCCGTTTCCGGGTGCTCGGCTCCGTCGCGGGCTACGTGAAGTACGGCCTGGACCCGCAGGAGAACGCCCTGCGCGAGGGCCTGCGCCCGGCCTCGGAGGGCGAGCGCTGGGGGTACGAGCCGGAGGGCATGTGGGGCGCGGTCGGGGCCGGCGAGTCGCCGCTGACCGGCGGCGGCAAGCCGGTGTCCACCCTCCCGGGCGACTACCCGGCGTACTACCGCGCGGTGGCCGCCGCGCTGACGGGCGCCGGGGAGAACCCGGTGACGGCGCTGGAGGCGGCGGACGCCCTGGCGGTGCTGGAGGCGGCCGCCCGGTCCGCCCGTGACGGCGGGACGGTGAAGCCGGCATGACCAGGATGACCCCCGAACTCACCCCGACCGTCGAGGAACTCGAGGCGCAGGAGCGCCGACTGGTGTTCCCCCGGTTCTCCAATGAGGACGCCTGGGAGCTCGGTTCCCTGCTGGTGGCCCTGGCCCGGGAACGCCAGGCGCCCGTCGCGATCGACATCCACCGCGCGGGGCAGCAGCTGTTCCACGCGGCGCTGGAGGGCTCGGCGCCGGAGAACGACGCGTGGATCGACCGCAAGCGGCGGGTGGTGATGCGCTACGGGCACGCCTCCTTCCTGGTCGGCACCCGGTTCCGGGCCAAGGGCCGCAGTTTCGAGGAGTCCTCCCGCCTCGACCCGGACGTCTACGCGGCGCACGGCGGCTCGTTCCCGGTCCGGGTCGACGGCTCCGGGGTGATCGGCGCGGTCACCGTCTCGGGCCTCCCGCAGGCCGAGGACCACGCGCTGGTCGTCGAGGCGCTGGAGCGCTTCCTCGGCCTCGTCGTCGACTGACGGCGCGGACGGCGCATCCGCGGCGGGGCGCTCGCTCAACTGGGCTGCGGCGACGCCGGTCCGCTCGGGGCGACCGGGCAGACCGGCGCCTG
>NZ_JACADT010001086.1:0-1804 GCF_013421635.1 Streptomyces sp. UH6
CTGGCGGCCGATGCAGGCCCGGGCGCCGGTGCCGAAGGGCTTGAAGACGTGCGCGGGCCGCCCCCGCACCGCCGCGGCCTCGAAGCGGTCCGGGTCGAACCGCTCCGGCTCCGGCCCCCAGACCTCCGGGTCCCGGTGCAGCAGCGGAAGCACCACCAGCGCCCACGCGCCGCGCCGCATCGGGTGCGTGCCGCCCAGCACCGTGTCCTCCAGGGCCACCCGGGCGAAGGCCGGGGCGGTCGGCCACAGCCGCAGCGACTCGTCCAGCACGCGCCGGACGTACCGCAGCTTGGCCACCTGCTCGTACCCCGGGGAGGCGACGTCGCCCCAGACGCGGTCCACCTCCTCGCGGGCCCGCGCCGCGATCTCCGGGTGCAGCGAGAGGTAGTGCAGGGCGAACGAGAGCGCGCCCGAGGTCGTCTCGTGACCGGCGACCAGGAAGGTGATCACCTGACGGCGGACGTTGTCCAGTGACAGCCGCTCCCCGGTGTCGGGATGGGCGGTCTCCAGCATCCGGTCCAGCAGGTCTCCGTCGCCCGGGCGGCCGTCCGCCACCCGGGCCCGGACCACCTCGTCCACCGTGTCGTTGAGCAGCGCCAGGTCCCGCTCGCCGCGCCGGTCCGCGGCCCGGCCGCCCAGCAGCCCGGCCAGCGGACCCGGCAGGGCGGTGCGCCGCTGGGCGTAGCTCAGGTAGCCCACCATCGCGTCGACGAAGGGGTGGGGCCGGGCCCGTTCGAACGAACCGAAGTCGTGGCCGAACCCGGTGCGGGCGATGGTCTCCAGGGTCAGCTTGGTCATGTCGCCGGGCACGTCCACGGCGCGCCCGGCCACCAGCTCGGCGTCCCAGTGGCCGGTCAGCCGGTCCGCCACGTCCAGCATGGCCCGGTGGTACCCGGCCATCGCCTCCCGGCTGAACCCGGGCGCCAGCACGTCGTGCGCCAGCTGCCAGTTGGGCTCGTGGTTGTGCGCCGTGAACAGGCCGTCCTTGGCGAGGGGACGCAGCGCCGCGATGCCGGGGGCGACGAACTTGGCGAACCGGGACTCGTCCGACAGATCCGCCACCAGCTCCGCGCCGCCGACGAACACCAGCTCGAAGGAGAGCACCTTCCGGCGGAAGATGGGCCCCAGTTCGCTTCCCCGGCGCACGGTGTCCTGCAGCGGCCGGGCCCGGTCGGTACCCAGGACGTCACCCAGCAACGGCACCCGGCGGGGTGGGTGCGGGATCAGGTCGAGCCGCGGCCAGGCCTCCCGGACGGCGGGCACCGGGGCAACCGCCCGGACCGTGTTGCTGCTCGCCATGGACCCTCCCGATCGAACCGCCGTGTCGCCGGGCCGCCGTCCCGCGCTGTGCCGGCGGCGGCCCGGTGACCATCGTGCCTTCCGGGCGCCGTCCGTCACCAGTCCCCGTCCGCCACCGGGCTGCCCGGCGCGTCCCCCAGCTGGACCACCTGGTGCGGGCCCGGCGCGACCCACGGCGTGTGGTCGTCGCCCAGCCAGTCGCCCACCGGCTTGACCCCGGAGAGGGTCTTCGAGGGGTCCAGGTCCTGCGCGTTCTCGTCGTAGTGCTCGAACCAGGGCAGGCCCGCCCGGGTGTAGGCGGCACGGTCGACGGGGGAGGGCGGGGGCGCCTCGCCGGTGATCCGTCGCCACTCGGGCGGCGTCACCAGATGGACGAAGACCCGTCCGGAGGCCTTGTCCGACCAGTCGGAGAGCGGACGCGTGTCGCGGTGCACCTGCTGGCGCATGGAACCCCCCGCGCCCAGACCCATCGCCGCGGCCGCGGGAGCCGACCGCAGGGGGGCCG
>NZ_JACADT010001087.1:0-1803 GCF_013421635.1 Streptomyces sp. UH6
CAGGGCGCCGCCGTAGTCCTCCCAGGTCACGGTCTCACCGCACCGGCCGCAGGTCGCCGCGGGCGAGGGCGGCGGTGGAGGCGTAGCCGTCGATGGCGAGGGTGAGGTCGAGTTCCGCGAGGAGGCAGCGGACGACGTGCTCGACACCGGCCCGGCCGCCGACGGCGAGGCCGTAGGCGTACGGGCGGCCGATCGCCACCGCGCGGGCGCCCAGGGCGAGGGCCTTGATCACGTCGGGGCCGCCGCGGACGCCCGAGTCGAAGATCACCGGCACGTCACCGGCCGCGTCGACCACCTCCGGCAGGCAGTCCAGGGCGGGGAGGCCGCCGTTGGCCTGGCGGCCGCCGTGGTTGGAGCAGTAGACGCCGTCGACGCCGCTGTCCACGGCGCGGCGGGCGTCCTCGGGGGAGCAGATGCCCTTGAGGAGCACCGGGAGGGAGGTGAGGGAACGCAGCCAGTCCAGGTCGTCCCAGGTCAGACGCTGGTTGCCGAAGATCATCGCCCAGTGTCCGGTGGCGGCCTCCGGGTCCTCCTCCGGCGGGGCGGCCAGCCGGGAGCGGAAGACCGGGTCGCTGAAGTAGTTGGCCAGGCACTGGCCCTTGAGCTGGGGGAAGCCGGCGATGGACAGGTCGCGGGGACGCCAGCCCAGGGTGAGGGTGTCCAGGGTGACGACGATCGCCGAGTAGCCGGCCGCCTCCGCCCGGCGGACCAGACTCTCCGTCAGCTCGCGGTCGTTGGGCGGATACAGCTGGAACCAGCCCGGGGTGTCGCCGAGTTCGCGCGCCACGTCCTCCATCGGGTCCTGGGAGAGCGTGGAGGCGATCATCGGGACGCCGGTCGCGGCGGCGGCGCGGGCGGTGAGCAGGTCGCCCCGGCCCTCCGCCAGGTCGCACAGGCCGACCACGCCGACCGGGGCGAACATCAGCGGCGTCGGCAGCCGGCGGCCGAACAGCTCGGTGGACAGGTCGCGTTCGGCGGCCCCGGCGAGCATGCGGGGCATCAGCCCCCACCGGTCGAAGGCCGACACGTTGGCGTCCTGGGTCCGCTCGTCGCCAGCCCCGCCCGCCACGTACGACCACAGCTCCGGAGGCATCAGCCGCTCCGCGCGGCGCTCGAGTTCGGCGTAGGACATGGGGAGGTCGGGCACCTTGCCGGTCAGACCGTCGAGGTAGACGCCGAGTTGCCAGTCACCGTGGTTGGGCACGGGGATCTCCTTGGACGACGAGGGTGGGACGTCAGCTCCGGCGGCTGTTGGCGAGAGCGGTGGTCATGGAGTAACCGATCGGGCCGGCGGTGTCGTACAGGGTGCAGTGGCCGACCGCGACGCCGTCCTCGCTGCTGTGCGCCGTGGCCTGGAACCCTATGGCGTCGCTGAGCGGGAGACGAGCCAGTGTCAGCGTGTAGTCGGCGTTGATGAACTCCAGGTCGTCGTCCGACCGGTGGGACATCGGGCTGGAGGTGTCGGCGGCCAGGGCCACCCGGACGAACGGGGAGAGCGCCTCGCCGGCGACCAGGTCGGCCTCGTCGCGCAGCCACGCCCGGCGGACGGCGACGTCGCGCCAGCTCGTCACGGGGCGGTTGCCGCCGTCGAACTGCCAGAAGTTCCACGGCATTCCGTGCCGCACGGGCGCGATCTCCTCGGGCGGCGGGGCGTCCCAGTCCGCGGTCGCCGGGACCTCGCCCGCGGGCTGCTCGCCGCGGCGCAGCAGCACGGCGCTCGCGCGGGCGACGACGCCGTTCGCGCCGTGGACCACGGCGTCGGCCACGCGGATGCGACGGCCGTCGCGGATCCGCTCGGTGGTC
>NZ_JACADT010001088.1:0-1803 GCF_013421635.1 Streptomyces sp. UH6
CGCCGGTCATGCCGGTGCCGTGACCGTGCGGACCGCCCGCCTGCTGGTCGGCCAGCCGCGCGGCCGCGTCCTTGGCCTTGCCGGTGCCGCGCTCGATCTTCTCCGAGTACTTGCCCTTGGTCCGCTCGTCGGCCATCCGCGCGGCCTTGTCGATGCCCTGCTGGATCTTGTCCTGGTTCCGCGAGGCGAGGTCGTTGACCTTCTCCTTCGCGGGACCGAGCTTGTTCTTCAGGTTGTCGAGGAAACCGCTCATGGTCCGCCTTCCGTGGTCTCGGTACACCTGTCCGTTTCACACCGTACGTATGCGGCCCGGAACCGGCCGGATGCGCGCGTCCGACCGAGGCACCCGAGGGAAGTACCTCCGGAAGCACCCGTGAGGCGTCCCCGAGGCACTCCCGGGGCGCCCCCTGGGCACCTCCCGAGGCTCCCCGGGGAGGTGCCCGGCCGAGGCATCCGCGGGGGCGACCGGGGCGGACCCCACCCCGGTCCGGACCACTCCCGGTATTTGGGAGACTGGGGCCGTGAGCAGTACTCGTCCCACCCCGCGCGTCATCGCCGTCGTCGGCCCCACCGCCGCCGGCAAGTCCGACCTCGGCGTCTTCCTCGCCCAGCGGCTCGGCGGCGAGGTGATCAACGCCGACTCCATGCAGCTCTACCGGGGCATGGACATCGGCACCGCCAAGCTGACCCCCGAGGAGCGCGGCGGTGTCCCGCACCACCTGCTCGACATCTGGCACGTCACCGTCGCCGCCAGCGTCGCCGAGTACCAGAGGCTGGCCCGCGCCCGGATCGAGGCGCTGCTCGCCGAGGGCCGGTGGCCGGTCCTGGTCGGCGGCTCGGGCCTCTACGTGCGGGGCGCGGTCGACCGGATGGAGTTCCCCGGCACCGACCCCGAGGTCAGGGCCCGGCTGGAGGAGGAGCTGGAGCAGCGCGGCCCCGGCGTCCTGCACGCCCGGCTGGCGGCGGCCGATCCCGGGGCGGCGGCCGTGATCCTGCCGTCGAACGGCCGCCGGATCGTCCGGGCGCTGGAGGTCGTCGAGATCACCGGCAAGCCCTTCACCGCCAACCTCCCCGGCCACGAGTCGGTGTACGACACCGTGCAGATCGGCGTCGACGTGCCCCGGCCGGAGCTGGACGAGCGGATCGCCCGCCGGGTCGACCGGATGTGGGAGGCCGGTCTGGTCGACGAGGTGAAGGCACTGGAGGCACAGGGGTTGCGCGAGGGGCGCACGGCCTCCCGTGCGCTGGGCTACCAGCAGCTTCTGGCCGCGCTGGCGGGGGAGTGCACCGAGGACGAGGCGCGCGCCGAGACGGTCCGCGCGACCAAACGCTTCGCGCGCCGCCAGGATTCCTGGTTCAGGCGGGACCCGCGGGTGCATTGGCTCAGTGGGGCCGCGGACGACGCCACCGAGCTGCCCGAGCGTGCGCTCGCACTGCTCGAACGGCCGGTTACAGCCTGATCACGTCATGGCATCGGGTCGCTCCGGTCGTCATTCCGGCCCCGGGCGCCGTGCCATCATCGTGATCCGATCGACCAGTGGAGTCCCAGTCAGGAGGGCGCGTGGCGATGGAGGCCGGCCCTCGCGACACCGCACACGGGAGGCATGTCGCCGAGGGCGACAGGGAGCGCGGCGACGACGCCCCGGTGCCCGACGCCGACCTGCCTCGTGTGCCCACGGCACGCACCGCCGACGACGCTCTCCCCGACCCCGACCCCGGCCCCGACCCCGGGGCCGAGCCGGAGGCCGACGACCTGGCGGCCGACGCCGAGGTGGACACCGCGGTGGGCGCCGACGGAGACGA
>NZ_JACADT010001089.1:0-1802 GCF_013421635.1 Streptomyces sp. UH6
ACCGGGCCGGCCTCGCCTTCGTCTCCCCCACCTTCCTCGTGGTGCTGGTGGTCGTCGCGCTGCCGATCCTGTGGACGGTGCTGCTCGCCTTCCAGGACGCCCGGCTGGTCGACATCCAGGGCATGGGCCTGCTGGGCGACTGGACGCTGGAGAACTTCTCGGAGGTGTTCGGCTCCGGCGGCTTCTGGGAGAGCCTGCTGGTCACCCTGGTCTACACGGTGGGCGGCACGGCCGGTTCCCTCCTGCTGGGCCTGGTCGCCGCGCTGGCCCTGCGGCGGCGCTTCCGCGGAAGGGGGCTGCTGCGCGCGGCGATGCTGCTGCCGTACGTCGCCCCGGTGGTCGCGGTGGCGTTCGTCTGGGAGGTGGCCCTCTCCCCGCAGTACGGCATCGTCAACGACTGGGGGCGGCGGCTGCTCGGCTGGGACGACCCGGTGGCCTTCCTCTCCTCCCGCCGGTACGAGGCCGAGCTGTTCGGCGTCCACGTCGACCTCCCGTTGGCGCTGATGACGGTGACCGCCTTCGAGTGCTGGCGGTACTTCCCGTTCGCGTTCCTCTTCGTCCTGGCCCGGCTCCAGGCCGTCCCGTCCGCCCTGGAGGAGGCGGCCACGGTCGACGGGGCGACCCCCGTCCAGCGGTTCCGGTACGTCCTGCTCCCCCAGCTGACGCCGGTGCTCGCGCTGCTGTGCGTGCTGCGGTTCATCATGACGTTCAACAAGTTCGACGACGTCTACCTGCTGACGGGCGGCGGGGCGGGCACCGACGTGGCCGCCGTGCGGGTCTACGACTTCCTCACCGCGCGGTACGACGTGGGCGCCGCGGCGGCGCAGGCGCTCGTGCTGGCCGTCTCGCTGATGGTGCCGCTGGGGCTCTACTTCCGGTTCTTCGGCGACAGGGCGCAGGAGGAGGGGTCGTGAGCGTGTCCCGGGCCCGGTTCGAGGAACGGCTGTTCGCGGTGGTGCGGCCGCTGGTGATCCTGCTGCTGGCGCTGATCACCCTGGTGCCGTTCCTCTACATGGTGCTGCTGTCGGTGAAGCCGATCGACGCGCTGCTCCTGGAGCCCGGGGCGCTGTGGGTCTCGGCGAAGGACGTCACGGTGTCCACCTACCGCGACGTGCTGCGCTCCTCCGACGCGGGCGGGCAGGGCTTCCTTCGGTTCCTGCTCAACTCGGCGCTGGTGGCGCTGGGGACGGTGGCGCTGACGCTGCTGGCGTCCGTCCCGGGCGCGTACGCGGTGAGCCGGCTGCGGTTCTTCGGACGGCGCCAGGTGGGCGCGCTCTTCCTGGCGGTGTACCTGTTTCCGGCCACCCTGCTGGCGGTGCCGCTGTTCGTGATCTTCGCGCGGCTCGGGCTGTCGTCCAGCCTGGTGGGGCTGGCGGTGGTCTACGTGGCGCAGACGGTGCCGGTCTCCGTCTACATGCTGAAGAACTACCTGGTGACGGTGCCGGTGTCGGTGGAGGAGGCGGCGGCGCTGGACGGCTGCACCCGGCTGCAGGCGGTGCGCAAGGTGGTGCTGCCGCTCGCGGTCCCCTCGCTGATGGCCACCGGCCTGTACGTCTTCATGATCGCCTGGAACGAGTTCCTGTTCGCCCTGCTCTTCCTCGCGGCGGATCCGGAGCGGTGGACCGTCTCCCTCGGCCTGGCGCAGCTCGCCAACGGGGTGGAGGTTCCCAAGACGGTGCTGATGGCCGGTTCCGTGGTGCTGACGGTCCCGGTGGTGCTCCTGTTCTTCGCCGCCGAACGCCTGCTCGCCGAGGGCCTCGCCGGCGGAGCGGACAAGGGCTGAGCCGGGGCCGAGCGCCGGT
>NZ_JACADT010000109.1:0-10217 GCF_013421635.1 Streptomyces sp. UH6
AGGCCGCCTGCCACCCCACCCGCTGCCCCACCAGGGTCCCGGCGGGCACGCCCAGCGACAGCGCCACCGGGATGCCGGTCATCGTGACGGCGATGGCCCGCCCTTCCAGCCCGGGCGGGGCGATGCCGCGCGCGTACCCGGCGAGGATCGCCCAGGCGAGCCCGGCGGCGATCCCCGCGAGGAACCGGGCGGCCAGGAGCACGGCGTAGCCGGGCGCGGCGAAGGTGAGGGTGTTGGCGACGAGGAAGACCGTCATGGCGGCGAGCAGCAGGGGCTTGCGCGGGACGGAGGCGGTGGCGGCCGCCAGCGGGACGGCGGTCAGCGCGGTGCCGGCCGCGTAGACGGTCACCGCCTGCCCGGCGGCGCCGGGGCTCACGCCCATCGTGGAGGAGATCTCCGGCAGGACCCCGGCGGGCAGCGTCTCGGTCAGGCTGGTGATGAAGACGGCGGTTCCCAGCGCCAGCAGCGCGGACCGTGGCAGGGCGTCCCGTCGGGCACCCCGGGAAGGTGTCGTGGTGGTCATGGGAGGAATCCTGGAACCCTCACATTGATGTGACGGTCAAGCGGTGACGTGGCTAGGCTGGCGGGATGCGCATCGGTGAACTGTCGCGGCTAACCGGGGCGTCGCGCCGGCTGCTGCGCTACTACGAGGAGCAGGGCCTGATCGTCCCGGAGCGGGGCGTCAACGGATACCGGGAGTACGACGACCGGTACGTGGACCGGGTCAGGCAGATCCGCGGTCTGCTGGCGTCCGGGCTGCCGACCCGCATCATCAAGCAGATACTGCCGTGCCTGGACAAGCCCCGGTCGATCCATTTCCCGGACGCCACGCCGGAGATGCTGGCGTTGCTGACGGGTGAGCGGGACAGGCTCAGCGAGCGGATCGACGTGCTGATCCGCAACCGCGACGCGATGAGCGAGTATCTGGCGGAGGTGGAGAAGCACCGGGCCCTGCCCCGCCCGTCGTCCGGGCCGGTCGAGGGCTGAGTCTCGCAGCAGGGGCATGAGGTCGTGGATGACGCGTTCGCCGTCCTCGGAGTGCACCGCCGGCCGCAACCGCGGCCCCGCAGAGGCCGGTTCCGTCGCGCCACCGGGCCCGTTCGTGCGCGAGCCGGTCCGCCGTGCCCACGAAGACGCCGGTGTCGGACGCCCACGGCCCGCCGGCGGTCTCGTGCAGCAGCGCGAGCCGGTCCTGTGCGTGCCGCTCGGTGTCCTCCCCCGGCACGACCACGACGTCCGCGTAGGCCCGGGTCGCTCCGGCGTCCGGGGTGAGGGCCTCGATCCGGCGGAGCGTCTCCAGCAGCTCCGGCAGGGGGTGTTCGGCGGTCGGCGTGACGAACACCCGGTCGGCCACGGCGGCGGCGAGCCGGTACGGCTCGAGTGCGTGGCGGGCCAGGACGGCCGCCGGCGGCGGGTCCGCGACCGGCACCGTCAGCGGACCGGCGGCCGTGTGGCCCGGCTCGCCCTCCGGCGTCACCGGACGGCTGCTCCCGGGCTGCCGGAAGGCGTCACCTCCGCCCGGGGCCTCCGCCGGGGAACGTGGCCCACAGGCGAAACCGGCCGCGCTCGGACCGGGCTCGCTCCTGGGTGCGCTCCGTGACGGTTTCTCGACGCCTTGCCCCTGACGCGTACGTCAGGGGTTAGCGTCGGCGCGCCGATCACGGCCGGCCGTGGCTCGCCACGGCCCCCGCCTCCCCGTCCCTGGAGTTCTCATGGCCGCCGCTCCGCCCTCCGGCACCCGCGCGATCCAGCTCGCCGTCACCCCGAAGGGGCTGCCCGGGCCGGAACACTTCGACGTCGTCACCCGGCCCCTCGGCGCTCCCGGCCCCGGACAGGTGGTCGTGCGCAACCGGCACTTCCTCGTCTTCCCGGGCCTGGGGACCCTCATCGGCGGGCAGGTCGAGGGTGTTCCGCTGCCGCCCGTCCACGCCGGTGACCTGATGTTCGGTCCCGCCGTCGGCGAGGTCGTCGCCGTGGGCGCGGGCAGCCCCTTCCGGCCGGGGGACCTCGTCACCCACCTGCTCGGCTGGCGCGAGTACGCCCTGCTCGAGGCGGACCGGTGCGGTCCCGTCGGTGACGTGCTGCCTTCCCCGGTGGCCCACCTCTCGTCGGGTGCGGCGGCCTACGGCGCGCTCACCCGGCTCGCCGAACTCCGGTCCGGTGACACGGTGTTCGTCACCGGTGCGGCGGGCGGGGTGGGAACCCTGGCGGGTCCCGTCGCGCGGCTGCTGGGGGCCGGCAGGGTCGTCGGCAGCACCCGGTCCCCCGCCAAGGCCGACCGGCTGGTCGCCGAGCTGGGCTACGACGCGGTCGTGGTGCCGGGAGCCCCGGGCGGCACCCTCGGCGAACAACTGGGCGAGGCCGCTCCCGAGGGCATCGACGTCGTGGTGGACACCGTGGGCGGGGAGCAGCTGACGGCCGCCCTCGCGGCAGCCCGCCGGGGCGCCCGGTTCGCGCTGGTCGGCGCGTTGTCCGGGCAGTTGTCCCCCGACACCAGGGGCGGCAGCGCGCCGGTCGGCATCGACACGTACCGGGTCGTCACCCACGGCATCTCGCTGCGCGGCTACAGCGGCACGGACCACCCGGATGTGGCGGACGAGTGGACGACCCGCTTCGGGGCCTGGCTGCGCGCCGGCGACCTCACGTTCCCGCATGTGACGGTTCCGGGCATCGAACGGGCCCCGCGGGCGTTGTCGGAACTGTTCGAGGGGCGGCACTTCGGCACGGTCGTGGTGGAGCTGCCGCACGGGTGACGGATCGCCCTCGCCCCGTACGGGCCAGGGCACAGGACGAGACGAGGTCGGTATGCGGATCGGAGACGCGGCGGCGGCCGCCGGAACCACTCCCCGGGCCCTGCGGTTCTACGAGGAGTGCGGTCTGCTGCCGCCTCCGCCGCGCTCCCCCGCCGGTCAGCGCCGGTACGGGCCCGACGAGGTGGTCCGGGTCCGCGTCATCCGCGGGCTGCTGGCCCTCGGCCTCACCGTGGAGGACCTGCGCGGCATCTCCGACCGGATCCAGCTCCTGACGGACGAGCCCGGGCGTCGTTGTGCGGGCGCCGACGCGGCGTCTCCCGCCTCCGTCGTGGTGGACCGGCGGCTGGCGGTGATCGACGCCGAGATCGACCGCCTGAGCCGGCTGCGCGAGCGCCTCGCGGAACACACGGGCCGGGCGTAGCCCTCCGGGCCGCCTGCCGTGCCCCCTCGGGCGCGGCAGGCGGCCCACCCGCTTCCGGCCCCTCGCCGGCCTATCGGCGCCGACACCCGCAGCACACCGGGAACGGGACCGTGGCCCCCGAGGCGGGCGGGGTGATGACGCGGAGGCGGCGGTGAGGGAGTGTCAGCGGGGCGCGGCCGAGGGGCCGGGGAGGGTGTCGGGGTGGGCGAGGCCCAGGTGTTCGCGGAGGGTGGTGCCCTCGTACTCGGTGCGGAAGACGCCGCGTTCCTGCAGCAGCGGGACCACCGTGTCGGCGAAGACGTCCAGGCCGCCGGGGACCAGGTGCGGGACCAGGATGAACCCGTCGGCGGCGTCCGCCTGGACGAACTCGTCGAGCGTGCGGGCGACGGTGGCCGGGGAGCCGACGAAGGACTGCCGGTTGCCGGTGTGGATGACCAGGTCCCGGATGGACCACTTGTTGGCCTCGGCCAGCTCCCGCCACGCGCGGGCGGTGGCCACCGGGTCGCGGTACATCCGCACCTGGGCCCGCCCGCGGGCCATGGTGTGCTCGCCGACGACGGGGTCGACCTCCGGCAGCGGGCCGTCCGGGTCGTATCCGGACAGGTCCCGGTTCCAGACGAACTCCAGGTGGCGCAGCGCGGTGGCACCGCTGACCTGCTGGCGGCGCACCTCCTGGGCGCGTTCGTCGGCCTCCTCGTCGGTGTCGGCGACCACGAAGGTGGCGGACGGGAGGATCAGCAGCTGGCCGGGGGTCCGTCCGTACCCGGCGAGGCGCCGTTTGACGTCGGCGTAGAACGCCTTGCCCTCCTCAAGGGTGCCGTGGCGGCTGAAGATGGCGTCGGCGGAGGAGGCGGCGAACTCGCGCCCCTCCTCGGAGTCCCCCGCCTGGAAGATCACCGGGCGGCCCTGGGGGCTGCGGGGGACGTCGAACCGTCCCCGGATGTCGAACTCCTCGCCCCGGTGGACGAAGGCGCCCGCGTCGGCGTCCCGCAGGAACCGGCCGGTCGTCCGGTCCGCCACGATCTCGTCGCCGCGCCAGGAGTCGAAGAGTTCGGTGGCGGTGGCGAGGAACTCCTTCGCGCGGGCGTACCGGCGGGACTCCGGCAGGAAGCCGCCGCGGCGGAAGTTCTCGCCGGTGAAGGCGTCCCAGGAGGTGACCACGTTCCAGGCCGCGCGTCCCTCGGTGAGGTGGTCCAGGCTCGCGAACTGCCGCGCCACCTCGTAGGGCTCGTTGAAGGTGGAGTTGATGGTGCCGGTCAGGCCGATCCGGTCGGTGACGGCGGCCAGCGCGGACAGCACGGTGAAGGTGTCCGGCCGGCCGACGACGTCCAGGTCGTAGATCTCCCCCGCGTGCTCGCGCAGGCGCAGGCCCTCGGCGAGGAACAGGAAGTCGAACTTGGCGCGTTCGGCCGTGCGTGCGAGGTGGACGAAGGAGCTGAAGTCGATCTGGCTTCCCGACGCCGGGTCGCTCCAGACGGTCGTGTTGTTGACGCCGGGGAAGTGTGCGGCGAGGTGGATCTGCTTGCGGGCGGTGCCGGCCCGGCCGTTCGCGGTCATGGCGGTCCGTCTCCTTCCGGTCAGGCGGTGGACGCGTAGCGGCTGGCGGGGCGGGTGAGGCCGAGCAGCCCGCGCAGGGTGTCGGACTCGTAGGCGCGGCGGAAGACGTTCCGGCCGCGGAGTTCGGGGACGAGGCCGCGGGTGATCGCGCGCAGGTCGTGGGCGGCGACGGCGGGGCGCAGCCGGAAGCCGGTGAGGCCGCCCTCGCGCCAGTGCAGCAGCAGGTCGGCGAGCTGGGCGGGGGTGCCGGTGAAGATCTCCGCGTCCGAGGTGTACTCCTCCCCCGCCAGGTCGTCGAGCCGGTCGCGGCGGGCGGCCGCCCGGGCCGGGGTCTCGTCGAGGAACACCACGAGGTCGCCGAAGACGTGCAGGGGTTCGCCCTCGCGTCCGGCGGCCGCCTGTTCGGCGCGGATCTCCTCGGTGACGGCGCGGGCGTCGTCCACGTCGTGCGGGGTGACGAACCCGATGTCGGCGGCGCGGGCGACCAGCCGGTACGGAACGGTCGCGTGGGCGAGCGCGGTCACCAGGGGCTGGCCCTGCGGGGGCCGTGGGGTGATCGAGGGCCCCTTGACGTCGAAGTGCCGTCCCCGGAAGTCGATGTAGTGCACCTTGTCCCGGTCGATGAAGCGGCCGGTGCCGACGTCGCGGATCTCCGCGTCGTCCTCCCAGCTGTCCCAGAGCCGGCGCACCACCTCGACGTGGTCGGCGGCCTCGTCGAAGAGTTCCGCGACGACGGCCGCGGAGGCGGGGCCGCCCGGGTCGGACAGGTCGACGGGCGGGATGACGCGGCGGCCGAAGTGCGCCGCCTCGTCGGACCGGACGGACACCTTGACGCGGACACCCGCCCGGCCGGTGCTCACATGGTCGAGGGTGGCGATCGCCTTGGAGATGTGGAACGGCTCAGTGTGCGTGGTCACCACGGTGGGGACCAGCCCTATGTGGCGGGTCAGTGGTGCCACGCGGGCGGCGGTCAGCACCGCGTCGAGCCGGCCGCGGACCCGGTCGGTGCGGTCGTCGCTGCGGAGCGGGTGGGAGGACTGCGGGGCGAGCCCGTCCTCGAGGGTGACGAGGTCGAGCAGGCCGCGCTCGGCCTCGGTGATCAGGTCCGCCCAGTAGCGGGCGGTGGTCAGTTCGCGGGGCCGGGACTCCGGCTCCCGCCAGGCGGCGGGATGCCAGCCCGCGCCGTCCAGGGCGACGGCGAGGTGCAGGGGCGCCGGCGGGGACGCGGAACTGGCGGACGACGAGGGCATGGCGGAACCTTCCTGACGTGCGTGCGGGCCGGTCGTGCCTGGTGTGCTTGACGTGCCTGACATGCCGGACGGGCTCACGCAGTGGCGGGCGGGGGCTACTGGTTGGTCTTCGGCAGGCCGGGGGGATTGATCTCCGACTTCTCCAGCGCCTCGCCGGACAGCCCCCACCGCTTCAGCACCTGTGCGTACGTCCCGTTGCGGATGATCTCCTCCAGCGCGGCGTGGAGGGACTCCACCAGACCGTTGTCCTTCCTGGTGGTCGCGGCGATGAGGCCCTGCAGGGTGGCGCCGCCGCCGGAGTAGGTGCCGACGATCTCGGTCCGGCCGGCCGAGGCGACGTGGTAGGAGGCGGTGGGGCTCGGGCCGAGCCAGAGTTCGATCCGGCCGGACTCCAGGGCCAGGTAGGTGTCGGCCTGTGCCTTGTAGTACTTGATGTCGACCGGTTCGAGGCCCGCCTTCTCGGCCTGCTCGCTCCACTCGACCAGGATCTTCTCCTGGTTGGTGCCGGTGTCGACGGCGACCGTGCGCCCGGCCACGTCGCGGAAGTCCCGGACCTTCAGGCCGCTGCCCTTCCTGGCTTCGAAGGCGAGGTCGTCCTTGCGGTAGCTGGCGAAGTCGTACTTCTCCTTGCGCTCCTCGGTGACGGTGATGTTGCTGAAGCCTGCGTCGTACTTGCCGCTGTCCAGGCCGACGAAGATGTTCTCCCAGGACACGGCCGTGTACTCGGGCCTCAGCCCGAGGACGCCGGCGACCAGGTGGGCGATGTCGATCTCGACGCCGATCCGGGTCTTGTCGTCGGTGGCGTAGAAGCCGAGCGGTGCGGAGCTGTCGGCGGAGCCGACGATGCGCAGCGTCCCGCGGGAGCGGATCTCCCCGGGCACCAGGGCGGCCGCCGCGTCGACCTTCGGGGTGGTGATCCGTTTCCGGTCGGGAGAGTTGTCGATCTCGGTGGTGCCGGACCTCTCGGGGTCCCGGACCTCGGTGGTGTCCCCGTCGGTGGGGTTGGCGCAGGCGGCGAGCGCGGCGCCGGTGACGAGGGAGGCGATGAGGGCGCGGCGGCTGATGGGTGCCATGGCGGGCGGGACTCCTCGGGGCGAATGCGGGGCGGGGACGGGACGGGGTCGGCGGAGCGGGGACGGTCAGAGCACCTTGGACAGGAAGGCGCGGGTGCGTTCGTGGCGGGGACGCTCGAGGACCTCGGAGGGCGGTCCCTGCTCGACGACGACGCCGTGGTCCATGAACACCACGCGGTCGGCGACCTCGCGGGCGAAGCCGATCTCATGGGTGACCACCACCATGGTGGTGCCGGTGCGGGCGAGGTCCTTGATGACGTCGAGGACCTCCCCGACCAGTTCGGGGTCGAGCGCGGAGGTGGGCTCGTCGAAGAGGAGCACCTTCGGCTCCAGGGCCAGGGCGCGCGCGATGGCCACCCGTTGCTGCTGGCCTCCGGAGAGCTGGCGGGGGTAGGCGTCCGCCCGGTCGGCCAGGCCCACCCGGGCGAGGAGCCGTCCGGCGGTGGCCATGGCCTCCTTGCGCGGCCTGCGCAGCGCGGAGACCGGCGCCTCGATCAGGTTCTCGACGACGGTGAGGTGTGGGAAGAGGTTGAAGCTCTGGAACACGAACCCGATGCGGGTGCGCTGCCGCAGGACGTCCTTCTCCTTCAGCTCGTACAGCTTGCCGCCGCGGCGGCGGTGGCCGACGAGTTCGCCGTCGACGCTGATCCAGCCCTGGTCGACCTTCTCGAGGTGGTTGATGGTGCGCAGCAGGGTGGACTTGCCGGAGCCGGAGGGGCCGAGGACGACGGTCACCTCTCCGGCCCGGACCGAGAGGTCCACGCCCCGCAGCACCTCCAGCGGACCGAAGCTCTTGCGGACGCCGCGGACGTCCAGCATCACCCGGTCCGTCCCTTCGGCCGCCGGCACCGGGGCCGTCGCGCCGTCGCTCATCGGCTGCCTCCGGTGCGTCCGTGCGGGGTGCGGGTGTCCGGGCCGGCCCCGGCGGCCCGCAGGTTCCGTGCCAGTCGGCGGGCCCGCTGCAGCGGGGTGGGGGGAGGTTCGCGGTCGGCGCGGGCGAAGCGGCGTTCCAGGTAGTACTGGCCGACGCTGAGGACCGAGGTCAGGAAGACGTACCAGGCGGTGGCCACCATCAGCAGCGGGATCACCCTGCCGTTGCGGCCGTAGACCACCTGCACCTGGTAGAAGAGTTCGCCGATCGCCATCACGTAGACGACCGAGGTGCCTTTGAGCAGGCCGACGATCTCGTTGCCGGCGGTGGGCAGGATGGCCCGCATGGCCTGCGGCAGCACGATGCGCCGCGCCTGCCGCGCCCGGGGGATGCCCAGCGCCGCGGCGGCCTCCAGCTGGCCGCCGTCGACGGCCAGGATTCCTCCCCGCACGATCTCGGCCGCGTAGGCCGCCTGGTGCAGGGACAGGCCGATGAGCGCGGCGCCCATGGTGCCGATCAGGCTGTTGCTGTCCACCGACCAGACCACCGGGCCGAACGGGACGCCGACGCCCAGCTCCCGGTAGAGGGCGCCGAGGTTGAACCAGAAGACCAGCTGCACGATCATCGGGATCGACCGGAAGATCCACACGTAGGTCCAGGCCACCGTGCGCAGCACCGGGCTGCGGGACAGCCGCATGAAGGCCAGCACCGTCCCCAGCAGGAAGCCCAGTACCGTGGCGAAGGCGACCAGTTGGAGGGTGACGCCGACGGCCTCCACGATGGTCTCGGACAGGACGTAGGACAGGAACACGTCCCACTCCCACACCGGATTGGTCAGCAGTCCGTGGGCGAACTGCGCGCACACCACCAGCACCGCCAGGACCGCCGCCCAGCGCCAGGGGTGGCGGGCGGGGACGACGGTGAGTCCGGCGAGGGGGTCGGCGGGCGGCGGGACCTCGGGGCCGCCGCCCGCCGCGGGGGCGCGGCGGGGCGCGGAGTCGGTGGTGAATCCCATGGGTCGCGTTCCGATCGGTGTGGGAGCGGGGTCGGCGGGGGTCGTTCAGCGGTGCTCGTGCGGGTCGGCGCGGGATTCCCCGACGGTGGTGCCCGGCGGCAGGTGCTTCTCGAAGGTGAGCAGGCCCACGTCCTCCGGGTGGGCCTCGGTGTCGAAGAGCGGCGTGTAACCGGTGGCGAGGTAGAGGGCGCGCGCCTCCGGCTGGCGGGGGCCTGTGGTGAGGACGATCCGCCGGTAGCCGAGCAGTCCGGCCTCCCGCTCCAGTGCGGCCACGACCCGCCGGGCCAGGCCGCGCCGCCGGTGGACGGAGTGCGTCCAGATGCGCTTGAGTTCGGCGGTCACGGCGTCGTACCTGCGGAAAGCCCCGCCGGCCACCGTCTCGCCGTCCTGGAGGAGCAGGATCAGCAGCCCGTCGCGTCCGGGGGCGAACTCCTCGTCCGGGTGACGGCCGAGCTCCTCGCCGGCGTCGCCGCCGTAGCGGCCGGAGTACTCCGCACGCAGTTCCTCGAGCAGGGGCCGCACCCGCGGGTCGGACACCGGGACCCGGACGAGGGTCAGCTTCCGCGCCACGGGCAGTGGCGGGTCCTGGGATGTGGTGGACATACGGACATACCTCTCTCAGCACCTGGACGGAAGCGGCCAGCACCTGGACGGGGCCACCGGCTCCCGGTCGGGAGCGACGGCGGTACGCGGAGGACGCCGCCCGCGAGGGCAGGCGAAGGGGAATGCGTGACGACGGAAGGCCGGGACGGGCAGTGGGTGTCCGGCTCACACCCGCGGAAACGGACGGCGGAACCGCCGTCCGGTCAGGGGTGCGACAAGGAGATCTCGGCCCGCGACGGGGTCACCGAGGGAGGGATCGGGCCGCTCCGGACGGCCTGCGACTGCCCGGTCAGCAGGGGCGACACGAGGCGGACCACACCCGACCGAAGTCGATGTGGCCGCGCGTGACGAGGCGCTGCTGCCGGGAGTTCATGCCGCCCATTGAGCACCACCCGGGGCGGTTCGTCAACAAGCGCTCTGTGCGGCCGAGTTGTTGACACCCGTCCGGGACACCGGCGTACGGTGGGCGCACCGGCCGTGTTGAGGGACACGCCGGGCGTGACGACACCCGTCCACGGGCGCGCATCCATCCGCCGCCCCGGACGCTCTCCGACGCCCCGTGAACTCCCTCCCGGAGGACCTCGATGGCCGCCCCGACCGGTACCGCCCCCTCGCCCCCCGCCGCACCCGCCCGCCCGCGTCCGTCCGGTGAACCGCCCGCGACACCGCTGCCG
>NZ_JACADT010001090.1:0-1801 GCF_013421635.1 Streptomyces sp. UH6
TGGGTGAGGTCCGCCGCGGACAGGCTGCCCTCGTCGGTCGTGTACAGGCAGGACGCCACCCGCGCCATCATCTTGGGCAGGCCGGACTGCATGAGGACGGTGGTGAACATCTCCTCGAACTCGCGCACCGCCTCGCCGTCGCGCCCGTCCACCTCGCGCGGCGGCGCCGCGTCCTTCGGCGCGGCCGTCCGCCGGCGCTGGGTGCGCCGCTCGGCGGCCCGATGGGCCAGGTCGGGGCGGTAGGCGGTGGGTCCGCCGTTGCGCATGACCTCGCGGGTGACGGTCGAGGTCGGACGGTCCAGACGCCTGGCGATCTCCGCGTAGGCGAGCCCGTCGGCCAGCCCCAGGGCGATCTGCTGGCGCTCCTGCTGAGTAAGCCTGCCACCGGGCATCGAGGACTCCTTCGTGGTGCATGTGAGGTGCCCCCACAGTACCTCTCCGCCCCTTTTGCATGCAACGAACACGGAGTCGGCGTTGCATTCCTCGCAGCATCGATGCAACGAAAAAGTAGCTTCCACCTGGAGTTTCACCTACTCCTTGCAACAACCTTGTTGCCAGAAACCGTGAACGCAACGTAGCTTTCTGGCATCGGAAACGACGCCTCGGCATGAGGCCGACGAAGGAGAACACCATGCGAAAGTTCGACACCCCCGCCACGATCTCGGCCGTCCTGGACATCCCCGCGGGCCGCGTCCGGCTCGTCGCCTCGGACCGGACGGACACCACGGTCGAGGTGCTGCCGGCCGACGCCGCCAAGGGCCGCGACGTCAAGGCGGCCGAGCGGACCGGGGTCGCCTTCGAGGGCGGCACCCTGCGGATCGAGGCCGGCGAGCCCCACAACCGGCTCGTCGGTCACCCCGGCTCCGTCGAGGTGACGGTCCACCTGCCCGCCGGCTCCCACGTCGGGATCAAGGCCTCCGACGTCGACCTCCGCGGGGTCGGCCGGCTCGGCGACGTCTCGGTCGAGGCCGACCAGGGGACGGTCACGCTCGACGAGAGCGACGGCACCCGGGTCGCCGTCCTGGCCGGCGACGTCACCGTCGCCCGTCTGGCCGGTCCCGCCGAGATCAGCACCCGGAAGGGTGACATCGACATCACCGAGGCCCGGCGCGGCACGGTCACCGTGCGCACCGAGATGGGTGACATCAAGGTCGGCGCCGCTTCCGGCGTCTCCGCCACGCTGGACGCCGGCACCGGGTCCGGCCGGATCGACAACGCGCTCCGCAACGCCGACGGCTCCGCCGCCGGCCTGAACATCCACGCCACCACCGGCTACGGCGACATCAGCGCCCGCAGCCTGTGACCGCCCACGCAGAGCAGACGACGAAGGGGGACCCCTCATGACCAGCCCGGCCATCGCGGCGACCGGCCTGCGCAAGTCCTACGGCGACAAGACCGTCCTCGACGGCATCGACCTGACCGTCCCGGAAGGCACGGTCTTCTCCCTGCTCGGCCCGAACGGGGCCGGCAAGACCACCGTGGTGAAGATCCTCTCCACCCTGACAGCGGCCGACGGCGGACGGGCACAGGTCGCGGGCCACGACGTCGCCACGGCCGGACAGTCCGTACGGGCGGCGATCGGCGTCACCGGCCAGTTCTCCGCCGTGGACGGCCTGATCACCGGCGAGGAGAACATGCTCCTCATGGCCGACCTGCACCACCTCTCCAAGGCGGAGGGCCGGCGGGTCACCGCGGAACTGCTGGAGCGCTTCGACCTGCTCGACGCGGCCGCCAAGCCCGCCTCCACCTACTCCGGAGGCATGAAACGCCGCCTCGACATCGCCATGACCCTCGTCGGCAG
>NZ_JACADT010001091.1:0-1798 GCF_013421635.1 Streptomyces sp. UH6
GGTGGACGACCTCCCGCTCGTAGGCGGGGCCCAGCTCGCGTGCCAGTTCCCTGGTCGACCGGCCGATCAGGAGGGGGATCTCCCGTGCGTCGAAGTTCACCAGGCCGCGCGCCACGGCGTGCCCCTCGGCGTCCCGCAGCTCCACCGGGTCGCCGGCCTGGAACTCGCCCTCGACCCCGGCGATGCCCGCGGGCAGCAGGGACGTCCGCCGCTCCACCACGGCCCGCACGGCGCCGTCGTCCAGGGTCAGCGCGCCCTGCGGGGCGGAGGCGTGCTGGAGCCACAGCAGGCGGTCGGCGGACCGGCTGCCGGTGGCGTGGAAGTAGGTGCCGGTGTCGCGGCCCCTCAGCGCGTCGGCCGCCCGGCTGGCGCTGGTGAGGACCACCGGGATGCCGGCCTCGGCGGCGATGCGGGCGGCCTCCACCTTGGTGACCATCCCGCCGGTGCCCACGCCGGCCTTGCCGGCGCTGCCGATCTCCACGCCCTCCAGGTCCTCGGGCCCCCGGATCTCGCCCAGCCGGGACGTCCCGGGGCGGGACGGATCGCCGTCGTACAGGCCGTCGACGTCGGACAGGAGCACCAGCAGGTCGGCGTGGACCAGGTGGGCCACGAGCGCCGCCAGCCGGTCGTTGTCCCCGAAGCGGATCTCGTCGGTCGCCACCGTGTCGTTCTCGTTGACGACCGGTACGGCTCCCATGGCGAGCAGCTTGTCGAGCGTGCGGGCCGCGTTGCGGTGGTGGGCGCGCCGGCTCGTGTCGTCGGCCGTCAGCAGCACCTGGCCGACCCGCACGCCGTACCGCGCGAAGGACGCGGTGTAGCGGGCCACCAGCAGTCCCTGCCCCACGCTGGCGGCCGCCTGCTGCCGGGCCAGGTCCCTGGGCCGGCGCCGCAGCCCGAGCGGCGCGAGTCCCGCGGCGATGGCTCCGGAGGACACCAGGACGACGTCCCGCGCGCCGCCGTCCCGGGCCGCCGCCAGGACGTCGACCAGGGCGTCGACGCGGTCGGCGTCCAGACCGCCGTCGGCCGTGGTCAAGGAGGAGGACCCCACCTTGACGACGATCCTGCGAGCCGCGGTCACGTTCTCCCTTGCCCCTGTCACCTTGCCGTCGTCCCCTCACCTGTTCTCGGCTGCCCGCCCGGCAATCTACGCGACCCGGGCGGACCGGTGCGCGTGCGTTCCGCTCACCGGGCACTCCCGGGTTCGCTCCCGGGTCACCCGCACGCGCCCGGGTTCCGGCCGCGGTGGCGCCACGGCGTGTCGTCGGAGCGTGCACGCGCGTTGTACCTGAGTCACGCACACACCACGTTCGCGCAGTCCATTGGAGTGACGCAGTGCTCACACCCGTCCCCCGTCGGCAGACCGCCGTGAGAGGCGTGATCATCGCCGTGCTGGCGGTGTCGTTCGTCCTGTCGGCCGTCACGGCCGTCGTTCCGAACGTGCCCGCGATGATCGCCACCACCGTCGTCTCCCTTGCCGTCGAGGGGGTCCTGTACCGCTGGCAGCGCGGCATGGTCTCGGTCTTCGCCAAGACGCACGCCGACGTCACGGTCCGCCATCTGCTGGGCGACATACTGATCGTCGTCGCACTGGTCCGGGCGCACGGCCAGCGGCAGGAGAACGACCTGGCCGCGCCCCTGCTGGCCCTGCTGGGCTTCTACGCACTGCACTTCCTGATCCAGGCCGTCTCGGTGGTGGTCCGCCGCTCGCGCACCCTGCCGGTGCTCACCCGGAACATCGACGCCTCCGCCCTGCGGCTGACCGCCGCCCCGCCGGCGCTGCTGCTGCGCCGCGCCGGGC
>NZ_JACADT010001092.1:0-1795 GCF_013421635.1 Streptomyces sp. UH6
GGCGAGGCGGCCACCCCGCGGGCCAGCGGCTCACGGGTACGGCTCGCGTCGAACCGGGGGAACATCAGCCGGGCCAGACCCTCGCCGCTCACCCGGGCGAGCGCCTCCCGGCGGTCGATCAGCCCCTCCTCCACCAGCGCGTCCGCGATGGCGAACGCCGCCTCGGCGGTCCGCTTGCCGACCCGGGTCTGCAGCATCCACAGGCGGCCGCGTTCGATGGTGAACTCGATGTCGCAGAGGTCCGTGTAGTGGCCCTCCAGCGTCTCCATGATCTCCAGCAGCCGCGCGTAGGAGGCCGGGTCCAGCTCGGCCAGGTCGGCCAGCGGCACCGTGTTGCGGATGCCGGACACCACGTCCTCGCCCTGCGCGTTCGGCAGGTAGTCGCCGTAGACCCCCGGGCGGCCGGTCGCCGGGTCGCGGGTGAACGCCACCCCGCTGCCCGAATCGGCGCCCAGGTTCCCGAAGACCATCCGCTGCACGGTGACCGCCGTGCCCAGGTCCTCCGGGATGTGCTCGCGCCGCCGGTAGAGCCGCGCCCGCTCGCCGTTCCACGACGCGAACACGGCGAGGACCGCCCTGCGCAGCTGCTCCGCCGGGTCCTGCGGGAACTCCTCGCCGGTCTCCCGCAGGATCAGGTCCCGGTAGGCGCCGGTGAGCGCCGTCATGTCGTCCGCGTCCAGCCCCAGGTCGTCCGAGGCGCCGCGACGCCGCTTGACGGCGTCCAGCACCTCCTCGAAACGGGCCGCGGGCACGCCCATCACCGTCGCGCCGAACATCTGCAGCAGCCGCCGGTAGGAGTCCCAGGCGAACCGGTCACTGCCCGAGACCCGGGCCAGGCCGCGCACCGACTCGTCATTCAGGCCGACGTTCAGGATGGTCTCCATCATCCCCGGCATCGAGAACCGGGCCCCGGAGCGCACCGACAGCAGCAGCGGGTCGTCCGCCCGGCCCAGGGTCCGCCCCGCCGACTCCTCCACCGCCGCCAGGTGCCGCGCCACCTCCCCGGCCATCCCCTCCGGCTCCGACCCGGTGGCCAGGAACGCCCGGCAGGCCTCCGTGGTGATGACGAAGCCCGGGGGCACCGGCAGGCCCATCCGGGTCATCTCGGCCAGGTTCGACCCCTTGCCGCCGAGCAGGTCGGCCATCTCCCGGCCGCCCTCCGCGAAGTCGTACACGTAACGCGCCATGGCACCGCTCCCTCGATGTCGTACGGGGGTGTCGTACGGGCCGCGCGGGCCCTGCGGGCCCCTGGTCAGGGCCGACAGGCCCTGGCCCGAAGGCCCGGGACCGAGGCATGATCGTCGGTGGGAACCCCCTGCCGAACGACAAGGAGCAACGATGGCGGACAGCCGGCCGGCCGGCCCCGCGAGCCCGATCCGGGTCTTTCTTCTCGACGACCACGAGGTGGTCAGGCGCGGGGTGCACGACCTCCTGAACGACGAGCCGGACGTCACCGTGGTGGGTGAGGCCGCCACGGTGGCCCAGGCCCTCGTCCGGGCTCCCGCGCTGCGCCCGGACGTGGCCGTGCTGGACGTCCGGCTGCCCGACGGCGACGGGGTGAGCGTATGCCGGGAGCTGCGCTCCCGCATGCCGGACCTCGCCTGCCTCATGCTCACCTCCTTCGACGACGACGAGGCGCTGCTGGACTCCGTGATGGCCGGGGCCGCGGGGTACGTGCTCAAGCAGATCCAGGGCTCCGACCTGGTCGCCGCGGTCCGCTCGGTGGCCGCGGGCCGCTCCCTGCTCGACCCGGCGGCGACCGCCCGGCTGATGCGCCGCCTGCGCGGCGAGGAGA
>NZ_JACADT010001093.1:0-1792 GCF_013421635.1 Streptomyces sp. UH6
TGAGGAGGCGACCGAAGATGTCGAGGAACGCGAAGATCGCCGCAGGGGCCACGGCGGCCGGACTGGTCCTGCTGATCTGGCTGCCGTGGTGGGTGTCCCTGCTGATAGTGCTCGGGGTCCCCGCCGCCTACTTCGCCCTGGACCCCGGTCAGCGGCGCCGGCTCCGCCAGGTGTCGCGCAAGCAGATCGGACGCTGAGGCCCGGGCGGGGGCCGGCACGCGCCTGGGCGGCCCGAGGCGCTGCGGGACCGCCGGGGCCGGTACGCGCCTGGGCGGTCCTTGGCGCCGCCGGGGCGGAGACGGGTGGCTCCGGCGGCCCGCCTCCGCCCGGTCGCGCTAGCCGTCCAGCGAGCAGTCGTTGACCACGTCGCCCTCGGCGGGCCGTGCCACGTCGTGGTCGGCCGGCGGGCGGACGCCGTCCTCCACCCAGGCGGTCAGCGCGTCGAAGGCGGCGCGGTGGCAGGGCAGGATCGGGCGCAGGGCCGTGGGGTGGGTGTCGTACAGCCCGTCGACGTGGGTGCCGCCCTCGATGCCGTAGTAGCGGTGCAGGGCGCCGCGCCCCGCCTCGTCGATCATGCGGGCGTACACGTCGGAGTCGGCCGCCTTGGGCAGCAGGGTGTCCAGGTCGCCGTGGAGCGTGATCATCGGGCGGCCGATGCGGCCGGTCAGTGAGACCCGCTCCACCGCGTCGCGCACGGCCCGCGGGCGCGAGGCGTAGTCGTAGGCGGCGTCGGAGGCGCACGGGGCCAGGATCTCCGCCACGGTGGTGCCCGCCGACGGGCCCGGGCAGGCCCGGTCGTACGACGGGTCGAACTCGGCGCGGTAGGTCTTCTGCGTCACGCCCCAGTACGCGGTGGCGTGGTACGGCCACAGGAACTCCGAACCGCGCGCGAAGCCGGCGGCGTACAGGTCCTGGTCGTCGGCCTCACCGCGCGTGTGCGCGATCGTCGTCGGCAGGGAGGTGAACATGTTGGGGCCGTCGGCGGTCCACAGCGTGCCTTCCCAGTCCACGCCGCCGTCGTACAGCTCGGGGTGGTTCTCCAGCTGCCAGCGGGTGAGGTAGCCGCCGTTGGAGATGCCGGTGACGTAGGTCCGCCGCGGGGCGGTGCCGTACCGCTGGGCGACCGTCGCCCTGGCTGCCCGGGTGAGCTGGGTGACCCGGTCGTTCCACTCGACGATCGCGTCGCCGGGACGCTTGCCGTCCCGGTAGAAGTCCGGCGTGCTGTTGCCCTTGTCGGTGGCGGCGTAGGCGTAACCCAGCGACAGCACGTGGTCGGAGATGGCGGTGTCCGACGCGTACTGCTTGCGCGTGCCGGGAGCGCCGGCGACCACCAGGCCGCCGTTCCAGTCGTCGGGCAGCCGGATCACGAACTGGGCGTCGTGGTTCCAGCCGTGGGTGGTGTTGAAGGAGGAGGTGTCGGGGAAGTAGCCGTCGATCTGCACGCCCGGCACCCCGGAGGGCTTGCGGGTGGCGACGGACGTCAGGCCCGCCTGGTCGGCCATGTCGGTGTACGGGGTGCCGGCCAGGCCCGTCGTGGTCAGGTCCGGGAGGCAGGCGTTCTCCTGGTGGTCCGCGGCGGGCACCTTGAGGAGATCATGGCGGGCACAGTGACCCGAGGCGCCGGCCTGCGCGGAGGTGCCGGCGGCGGCGGGCGAGGCGCCGAGTGCGGTCACGGCCAGCAGGGTCGCGGCGACCCAGGGCACACCTGGGGACAGACGCATGAACGGCCTCCAGAGGCTGAGGGAGCGGAACGGTGCGTGCGGCGCGGCGGACGGGTGCCGGATGTGGCGCG
>NZ_JACADT010001094.1:0-1792 GCF_013421635.1 Streptomyces sp. UH6
GAGGTCCGCCCGCAGGTCCGCCTCGCCCAGCGCGAGCCCGCCCACCGACGGGTCCGCGCGGGCGATGCGGAACGCCTCCTCGATGCCCAGCGCGCTCTCCAGCAGAGGGTACAGCCGCAGGCCCGCCCGGCCGAGGGCCGCGGCCTGCCGGGCCACCCGCACCACCTCCCGCGGGGAGACGACCTTGGGCAGCCGTACCCCGGACGGCCCGTCGCAGGGCAGCAGCGTCTTCAGGTCGGCGACGCCCTCCGGCGAGGACAGGGCGTTCACCCGCACGTGCAGGGGAACGGCCTGCCGCTGTGCGAGCAGCTCCGCGGTGGCCTCCCGCGCGTACTCCTTGCGCTCCGGCGCGACCGCGTCCTCCAGGTCGACGATCACGACGTCCGCCCCGGCCCGCAGCGCCTTGGCGACCACCGCGGGCCGGTCACCGGGCGTGTAGAGCCAAGTCAGCGGCGGTCTGGTCGCGCTCATACGATCCCCTCCCGCCGCAGCGCGGCGATCTCGTCCGGGTCCAGCCCCGCCTCGCCCAGCACCGCCTCGGTGTCCGCCCCGTGCGGCCGCCCGGCCCAGCGGACCGCGCCGGGTGTCGCGGAGAGCCGGAACAGCACGTTCTGCATGCGCAGCTGCCCGAGTTCGGGGTCGTCGACGGTGGTGATGGTGCCCAGCGCCCGGTACTGGGGGTCCTCCATCACGTCCCGCACGTCCTGGACCGGCGCCACCGCCGCCTCCGCCTTCTCGAAGGCGTCGAGCACCTCCGACCGCCCGCGCCGGGCGATCCACGTCCCGACCGCCTCGTCGAGCACGTCGGCGTGGGCGGCGCGCCCCGCCCCGGTGGCGAACCACGGTTCCGTGATCAGCTCGGGCCGCCCCACCAGCCGCATCACCCGCTCCGCGACGGACTGCGCGGAGGTGGAGACGGCGACCCAGGTGCCGTCGGCGGTCCGGTAGGTGTTGCGCGGGGCGTTGTTCTGCGAGCGGTTGCCGGTGCGCGGCTGGACGTGGCCGAGCTGGTCGTACCAGAGCGGCTGCGGCCCCAGCACCGTGAGGATCGGCTCGATGATCGCCATGTCGACGACCTGCCCCTCGCCGGTGCGGTCCCGGGCGGCCAGCGCGGTCATCACGGCGTAGGCGGTGGCCAGCGCGGCGATGGAGTCGGCGAGGCCGAACGGGGGCAGCGTGGGCGGCGCGTCCGGTTCCCCGGTGACGGCGGCGAAGCCGCTCATCGCCTCGGCGAGGGTCCCGAAGCCGGGGCGGCGGGCGTAGGGCCCGACCTGCCCGAAACCGGTGACCCGGGTGAGCACCAGACGCGGGTTGACGGCGGACAGCGCCTCCCAGCCCAGGCCCCACCGTTCCAGGGTGCCGGGGCGGAAGTTCTCCACCACCACGTCGGCGTCCCGGGCGAGCCGCAGCAGGGTGTCGCGGCCGGCCGGCGCGGACAGGTCGAGGGTGATGTTGCGCTTGTTGCGGCCGAGCAGCTTCCACCACAGCCCGATCCCGTCCTTGGCGGGCCCGTGCCCGCGCGAGGGGTCCGGCTTCGACGGGTGCTCCACCTTGATCACGTCGGCGCCGAAGTCGCCCAGCAGGGTGGCGGCGAGCGGCCCGGCGAACAGGGTGGCGAGGTCCAGCACCCGCAGCCCGGACAGCGGTGCGGGGACGGGGGACGGGGAGTTCGCGGTCGTGGGCCGGTTCATGACGCGTACCGTGCTTCGATCTCGGCGCGGTAGGGCATCGACGCCGACGCCCCCGGCCGCTGCACCGACAGGGAGGCGGCCGCGGCCGCCCAGCGCAGGGC
>NZ_JACADT010001095.1:0-1787 GCF_013421635.1 Streptomyces sp. UH6
GCGACGGCGGGAGAACCGCTCCCCGGCCCCGGCGGCGAGCGGCAAGCCGACGGTGAGCCCCACCACGGCGAGGACTCCCGGGGCGGGTGTGGTCACGACGGCCAGCGCGAACACCATGCCCAGGTAGTCGAAGGGAGACGGCAGCGTGTCCAGCGGCGCGGGCAGCGGCAGCAGGTCGAAACCCGGCTGTCCGGCGTCGTAGGCGTGGCCGAGCCAGAAACTCAGCAGCACCACGCCGGCCGCGCAGCCGGCCAGCACCGGCAGCGCCGGACGCCGGGAGGAGAGCACGACGGGCGCCCACACGCGGGCGGTCACCGCGTTCCACCGGACGAACGCGTAGCCGACGGCACACAGCAGCAGCGACCACGTCAGCCCCACCAGGACCGAGTCGGCGATACCCATCGAGAGGGCGGTGCGGTGCTCCTCGTCGCCGAGCGCCCCGAGGACCAGGCCACCGCCCACCGCGAGCCCCGTGCGGTGGGCCCCCGCCCACCTGGTGTGACGCACATGCGCCGCGAGCGTCACGCGCCAGACGCCCGCGGCCAGGCCGCCACCGAGCAGCAGGGAGGGCACGACCGCGCTCAGCGCGCTCCCCGGCCGGGCGAGACCGGTCGCCTGCTCGGCCCACTGCGCCACCTGCTGGTAGACGAGTGAGCAGGACAGGGCCAGACCGAACGCCTCCCAGGTGGACATCCCGAACAACAGCCTGGTGTCGTCCAGGGCGCGCAGGCGACGCGCGGCGGAGGGATGCGTCCGCAGGAACAGCGGTGGGCGGCGCCCGGCCGACTCGATGCCGTGCTGGGTGGCGAGCAGGCGCCGCAACGGGTGGGCGCCGGACGTCCACAGGGCGACCCGCGCGTCGGCGTACAGTTCGCGGCTGCGCAGTACGGCACTGCTGGTGTGGGCGACGGTCACCGCCAGCGCGCACTGGGTGACGATGCCGAGCAGCTGATAGGGCAGGAGCCCGGGGAACAGCATCACGCCGACCAGCAGGGCGAACGGCGCGAGGACGGCCGTCGGAGCCGCGAACGCCACGAGGAACAGCCGGTTGCAGATCAGGGTGAGGAAGGCGATGTCCACGTCACGGTTGCGCAGGTGCGCCAGTTCGTGGAGGACGATCGCCTCGAAGGCCTGCGGATCGAGGCGGTGCAGCCGCAGCAGCCCGCCGCTGAGCATCACGTGACGGCGGCCCACCCGCCCGAAGGCCAGCCCGGCCGGGCGCCGGTCGCGCCAGTCGACCACGAACCGCACCCGGCACCGCAGCCCGGCACGGGCCACCAGTGCGGTCAGGAGGCGCTCCACCTCCGGATGGGCCTCGGCGCGCAGTGGCCGGAGCCTGCGGTGACGCAGCCGGTGGACGGGGAGCAGCCAGTAGGTGACGCCGACGACCAACGCCAGGGCGGCGAGGGCCGCCAGCTCGAAGGCGAAGTCACTGCCGACGGACGGTGGATCACAGTCGGGAGGCACGGCGAGGGGGACGGTCCGTTCGGCGGTGTCCGCGGAGGCACAGGCGATCGAGCCGGTGAGGGCCCGCAGGTCGCCCCCGCGTACGAAGTACGCCGCCGAACCGACCATCCCGCCGATGGACCAGGCCATCGCCGTGGACACGCTCAGGATGAGCAGCGCGAACCGCAGGGACGTGCCGGACGGCAGACGGAAGGGGTGCGGCCACACCGGCCCACCGGCCCACGGCCCGGCGGGCACCTCACCCACGGGGACCGTCGTCCCCGTCCTGGGGCAGCCCTCCGCCCTCGGCGGCGGAACCGTCGCCTCCGTCGGCGGGCCGG
>NZ_JACADT010001096.1:0-1784 GCF_013421635.1 Streptomyces sp. UH6
GCCGCCCGGCACGCTCTGGCCGACCCTGAACTGCGGGAGGCCGCCGCCGTCTGTTTCGCGGCCGCGCTGGACGCCCTGCCCCGGCTGGGCGCCGGCACGGCGGTGGTGGACGCGGTCGGGGAGTTCGCGGACCGGTACGTGTCCCGGGGCCGGTGCCCCGCCGACGACCTCCTCGACCGCCTGCGGCGGGGTGAGGAGCACGCGTCATGACGGACCGGAACGGCCGGGGGCCCGCGGGCTCCGCCGAGACGCTCAGGGAGCGCGCCCTGGCTTCGCTGTCCACGGCCCGGGAGCGCACCGCGCTGCTGACCTCCTGCCTGGACGACCACGAACTCACCGCCCAGCACTCGCCGTTGATGTCACCGCTGGTGTGGGACCTGGCGCACGTCGGCAACCAGGAGGAGCTGTGGCTGCTGCGCGAGGTGGGCGGCCACGCGGCGCTGAGACCGGAGATCGACGGCCTGTACGACGCCTTCGAGCACTCCCGCGCGGAGCGCCCCTCGCTGCCGTTGCTGCCGCCCGGCGAGGCCCGTCGCTACGCGGCCGAGGTCCGAGGCCGTGTCCTGGACCTGCTGGAAGGGGCCGCCTTCGACGACTCCCCGTTCACCGCGGACGGTTTCGTCTTCGGCATGGTCGCGCAGCACGAGCAGCAGCACGACGAGACGATGCTGATCACCCACCAGCTCCGCCGCGGTCCGGCCGTGCTGACCGCCCCCGACCCGGGGCCCGCCCCCGTCCACGGAGGGCCGGCCGAGGTCCTGGTGCCCGGTGGACCGTTCGTGATGGGGACCTCCGACGAGCCGTGGGCACTGGACAACGAGCGGCCGGCGCACCCGGTGGACGTGGCGCCCTTCTACCTGGACACCGCCCCGGTCACCAACGCCGCGTTCCTGGCCTTCATGGAGGACGGCGGCTATCACGATCCCCGCTGGTGGCGTCCGGAGGGCTTCGCCCATCTGCGGGCCCGGGCGGTGGAGGCCCCGTCGTACTGGCGGCGTGAGGGCGGCCAGTGGCTGCGGCGGCGCTTCGGGGTCACCGAGCCCGTCCCGCCCGACGAACCGGTGCTGCACGTGAGCTGGTACGAGGCGGACGCCTACGCCCGGTGGGCGGGGCGACGGCTGCCGACCGAGGCGGAATGGGAGAAGGCGGCCCGCCACGACCCGGCGACCGGCCGTTCCCGGCGCTACCCGTGGGGCGACGAGGAGCCGTCGCGGGAGCACGCCAACCTGGGGCAGCGGCACCTGCGTCCGGCGCCTGCGGGCAGCTTCCCCGCGGGGCGTTCGCCGCTGGGCGTGGGTCAGCTGATCGGTGACGTGTGGGAGTGGACGTCGAGCGACTTCCTGCCCTACCCGGGCTTCGCCGCCTTCCCCTACCGGGAGTACTCCGAGGTGTTCTTCGGCACGGAGTACAAGGTGCTGCGCGGCGGCTCCTTCGCCGTGGACCCGGTGGCCTGCCGGGGGACCTTCCGCAACTGGGACCTTCCGGTGCGCCGGCAGATCTTCTCCGGCTTCCGCACGGCGCGCTCGGCGCTCCCGGAGCGGGTGGGACCGGCGGACGGCGTGCCGGGCGGGGGCGCGACCTGATGTGCCGCCACCTGGCGTTCCTGGGCCCTGAGTCGCCTTTGCGGGACCTGCTGGTGGCGCCCCCGCACAGCCTCTTCCGGCAGTCCTGGGCGCCCCGGCGGCAGCGGTACGGGACGGTGAACGCCGACGGCTTCGGGGTGGGCTGGTACGCGCCCGGCGACCCGGTGCCGGCCCGCTACCGCAGGGCAGGGCCGGTGTGGG
>NZ_JACADT010001097.1:0-1784 GCF_013421635.1 Streptomyces sp. UH6
GCCGCACGCCGCACGCCGCACGCCGCACGCCGCCGGGAAGTGTTCCTACGGGTTCTTCGCCATGGCCAGTACCGGGGCGAACTGGTCGCCGAGACGGCGGAACTCGTCCGGGATCCGCGCGAGCGAGTCCTGGAGGGCCTGCGCCAGCTCCGTCTCCTCCCTGCTCCTCTGCCCCGGCGGGTTGGCCAGGCGGGCCGCGAGGACCTCCAGCTGTTCGGCGATGCGGTGCAGCTCGCCGGCGATGCGCCCGGCCGCCTCGACGGCCCTGTCGTGCTCGTCGGTCCACATCCCGGTGTCCGACTTCTCCGCCTGCCTGAGAAGGTCGATTCCCTGCTGGACCTGCTCGCGCCCCCCGTTCACCTGCTTCTGGAGCTCGTGGAGTCGTTCCACCAGCTTGGTCAGCTTCACGTCCTCCCGGCCCGCGTACTGGTCGGTGATCCGGTACGGGACGCCGAAGTTCTGCGCGATGTCCATGACTTCGTGCAGCGTGTGGTAGGCGAACGGGGTCGTGTGGTCGAAGTCCAGCCGCCAGAAGGCGAAGATGCCCCAGGCCACCGCGGCGATCTCCTGCTGTGTCCCGCCCGAGGCCCGGGCGAGGTTGAACATGCGGGCGGCCGTGTAGGACTGGCCCGCCCAGACCGGCGCCTTGTGGGCGCGTGCGAGCTTCGTGGTGTCGGAGTTCTCGTTCCTCGTGGACGGGTGCTCCTTGCCCCCCTGCCACTTCCGCGGGTTCTGGCCCCGGTCCTGAGCCTGCTGGTTCCGCACCCCGGTCGCGGGGTCGATGCCCGACGTGCTCCAGGTGTCGTTCACGCCGATGTCGGGCAGCAGGTCCGTGCCCATGGTCGGCGGGAAATGCCTGGCCGGTCCGAAGTACTCCATCAGGTCGTGGAGCACCATGATCTTGTCCCGGAACGGGAAGCTCTCCGGGCTGCGCAGCACCGCCTGGATCCCGCCGCCCACCCCGGGGAGGGCGGTCGCCAGGTGTGCGAGCGCCTCGCCGGGACGGAACTTGCTGCGCGGGTCGTGCGCCGGGTTGAAGTACGTGAGGTAGGCGCCGAAGGGCTGGCCGGCCTTGGCCGCGCCTCCTGCCGCGAGTTCGTGGGCCACCCCGTGGACGAGTTCGTACTCCATGGCCTGCCGCCGGTCGGGCGTCATCCCCGCCTTGACCGCCTCGGTCCGGCCGTTGATGCGCAGCAGCAGGGAGTTGAGGAGGACGTCGACGTCCCGGCTGACCTTGATCTCGGCCGCCGCCGCCTTCTCCTTCCTGCGGTTGTCCTTCGCCTCGACCCAGCCCATCAGCCCGCGCGCCAGCTCGGCGTAGTCGTTGACCTGGACGTCGCGGTTCTTCGCGCCGAACTCCGGGTGCTTGCCGATGTCGGCGTCCAGCACCTTGTGGAGGCCCTTCTCGCCGACCGGTGACACGATCAGCTTGCGCAGCTGTCCGAGGATCCGGGTCTCCGCGCCCTGGATCTGCTTCCACTCGTCCTCGGAGAGCTCACCGTTCTGCTTCGCCGCGCCGATCCCGGCGACGATCTCGTGCACCTTCGCGTCGAGCTTCGCCCGCTGCTCCGAGGGGGACTGGCTCTCGCTCTCCTTCCGGTACTCCTCGGAGATCTTCCGGCCGTCGACGGTGAGCGCCCGCTGCACGGGGCCGGCCCCCCGCTGCGCGGCGGGCCGCTCGGCCGGAAGGTGACCGCAGTCCGCACCGTGCCGGTGCTCCTCGGGCCGGGCCCCGGCACGGCCCGATCGGCCGAGCATCTGGACCACGGCGGCGTTGCCCGCGG
>NZ_JACADT010001098.1:0-1784 GCF_013421635.1 Streptomyces sp. UH6
CCACCAGGCCCGTCAGGGCCGCGGCGGCCCTCCCGCGAGGCCCGCCGCGCCCCGCACGCGGCCCCCCACCCCGTACGCCGCGTAGGCAATCCGTCACCCAATCGGCACCTGAAGGACACCACGCGACCGCATGCTCATGCCAAGCTGCTGCCAGTTGTCCCCTCAACACGCGTAGATCGGACACCCCGCATGCTCGCGATACGCACTCGCCACCGCAGAGCGCTGGCCCTCGCCGTCGCCACCCTCCTCGCCGGTCCCACCCTGGCCGCGACGCCGGCCACGGCCACCACGACGGACTACGACTCGACGTACTACAAGAACGCGGTCGGGAAGACGGGCACGAGCCTCAAGTCCTCGCTGCACACGATCACCAGCAGCCAGACGAAGGTCTCGTACTCGGCCGTGTGGAACGCGCTGATGGCCACCGACCAGGACCCGTCGAACAGCTCCAACGTGATCCTGCTGTACTCGGGCGCCTCCCGCAGCAAGTCGCTCAACGGCGGTGACGTCGGTGACTGGAACCGGGAGCACGTCTGGGCGAAGTCCCACGGCGACTTCGGCACGGCGACCGGCCCCGGCACCGACCTGCACCACCTGCGTCCCGAGGACGTGCAGGTGAACAGCATCCGGGGCAACAAGGACTTCGACAACGGCGGCAGCTCCGTCGCGGGCGGCGGCGGCAGCCTCACCGACTCCGACTCCTTCGAGCCGCGCGACGCCGTCAAGGGCGACGTGGCCCGCATGATCTTCTACATGGCGGTCCGCTACGAGGGCGACGACGGCTGGGCCGACCTGGAGGTCAACAGCAGCGTGAACAACGGGAGCAACCCGTACATGGGGAAGCTCGCCGTCCTCAAGGCGTGGAACGACGAGGACCCGCCGGACGCCTTCGAGGAGCGCCGCAACCAGGTCATCTACGACTCGTACCAGCACAACCGCAACCCGTTCATCGACCACCCGGAGTGGGTCGAGGCGATCTGGTAGGGCTCCCTCCCCACGCCACCACGCCGCCGCACCCCGGCGCGGTCACGACCGAGCCGTCCCACCCGGCATACGGGTGGGACGGCTCAGGTGTCACGGGCGGCCGGGCGAGGGCCGCCGAGGTACGGCGGTCCGGGTCTCAGCGGCCTCCGTTGTAGGGGCCGTACGGACCGTCGCTGCTGGAGCCGCCGCGCGTGCGCTTGCGCCCGCCGCCGGGGAGGCTGCGCAGCGCGGGACGCACGTCGACCACGTACACGATCGTGGCGATCAGACCGATGATCGGCAGGAACGACAGGATCGGGAAGATCAGGTTCACCACGAAGGCGAGCCCCAGGATGATCAGCCAGAACGGCTTGGTCTGCTTGTCGGCGGCGCGGTAGCCGTCCTCGCGGCGGATCGCCGCGTCCACCAGCGCGAATCCGCTGAAGACGATCAGCGCCAGGTTCAGCAGATACATCAGGTTGCTGAAGCCCTGCATCAGCACAACGTCCACCACCACTCTCAGGTCGCCCGGGCCCGGGGAGGGGTCCTGGGGAGGTCCTGTCAGCCCTTGTCAGCCACGGTACTCGTCTCCGCGCCCGTGGCCCTGCCCGGCTGCCCGTGCTCGTCGGTGCCTGTCGGGCCTGTCGGTGCTCCTTTACCCGGCCGAAGGGCCGGGCACCCGCGGGCACCCGGCCCTCATCACCGCCCGGCCGACGGCGACGGCGACGGCGACGGCGGGACGTCTCACTCGGCGGGCGGCGTGGACTTCTTCGTGGTGCGCCGCGCCGGCGCCTTCTTGGCGGGGGCGGCCTTCTTCCCGG
>NZ_JACADT010001099.1:0-1781 GCF_013421635.1 Streptomyces sp. UH6
ACGAGAAGGTGGGCGTCGGCGCCGACCTGCGTGCCGAACAGGCCCGGGCGGAGAGCGACGAGAGCGCCGCGCGCGCCGAACTCGACCGCCTCAGCAACAAGGTCCGCACCCGCGCGGAACAGCTGCTCTCCTCCCCGGACGGCGCCGACGGCCCGTCCCGGCAGGCCGCCGCCGCCCGCGCCGAGGAGCTCGTGCAGGTCCTCGAGACCCGGATGTCCCAGGCCAGCGAGCAGCTCGGCCGGCTGCGCGGTGACGCCGAACGGCTGGCGCCCGAGGAGGGCGAGCACCACACAGAACTCCCCAAGGACCTGCTCCCGCGCGACGCCGGGCACGCCCAGACGCTGCTGCGCGCCGCCACGACCGAACTGGCAGCCCACACCGAGGCGTTGCGCGAGGCCCGGGAGACCCACGCGGCCCTCCTCGAGAACCACCACGCCGCCGAGGACGCCGCCGCGGGGTTCGACGAGACCGCCGCACTCCTGCGTGACCTGCTGCGCGACCAGTCCGCCGACGAGGACGAGGAGCAGCCGGAGCCCTACCCGGGAGACCTCGCCGAGGCCCGCCGGGCCGCCGCCGAGGCCCGCCGCTCACTGCGCGGTTGCGCGGCCGACCTCTCGGCCGCCGAGGCAGCCGTGCGCGAGGCGAGCGACATCCTCGTCCGGCACGCCAACTCGGTGCGTTACGAGCAGGTCCGGACCCCCGCCCGGCAGCAGATCCGCGAACTGCCCGCCGCCGCCCTGCCGGACCACGCACGCGCCTGGGCCGAGGCGTTCGCCCCGCGGCTGCGCGTCCTCACCGACGAGCTGGAGCAGCTCGAGCGCAACCGCGACTCGATCGTGGACCGGCTGCGCGGCCTGGTGGAGACGTCGCTCGCCACCCTCCGCTCCGCCCAGCGGCTCTCCCGGCTGCCCGAAGGTCTCGGCGAATGGTCCGGCCAGGAGTTCCTGCGCATCCGCTTCGATGAGCCCGACCAGGCGACGCTGACCGAACGGCTCGGCGAGGTCGTCGACGAGGCGACCCGGTCCGCCCTGAAGAAGAACTCCGACCTGCGCCGCGACGGCATGTCGCTGCTGCTGCGCGGTGTGGCGGCGGCACTCCATCCCAAGGGGGTGGCCGTGGAGATCCTCAAGCCGGACGCGGTGCTCCGCGCCGAACGGGTCCCCGTCGGGCAGATGGGCGACGTGTTCTCGGGCGGGCAGCTGCTCACCGCGGCCATCGCGCTGTACTGCACCATGGCCGCCCTGCGCTCCAACGACCGGGGCCGCGACAAGCACCGGCACGCCGGAACACTGTTCCTCGACAACCCCATCGGCCGCGCCAACGCCACCTACCTGCTGGAACTCCAGCGGGCCGTGGCCGACGCGCTGGGCGTCCAACTCCTCTACACCACGGGTCTGTTCGACACGACGGCGCTGGCGGAGTTCCCCCTGGTCATCCGGATGCGCAACGACGCGGACCTGCGGGCGGGCCTGAAGTACATCAGCGTCGAGGAACACCTGCGCCCCGGGCTGCCCCAGCAGGTCCAGGAGGGCGAGACGGTGCACAGCGAGATCACCGCGACCCGCATGTTCCGCCGGTCCTCCGCCACCTGACGGCGCCGGTCTTCCGTCACCTGACGGCGCCGGTCCTCCGCGCCGACGGTTCCGGTGCTCCGTGCCTGAAGGCGCCGGGCGTCTGCTCCGTACCGGTAGGCGTCGGGCGTCCGCACGTGACCGCGCAGGCCGCTCCGTCGTCGTGGCGGGCGGCACGGCCGCCGGGCGGAAGGTGAGGCACGGCGCCCG
>NZ_JACADT010000011.1:0-30220 GCF_013421635.1 Streptomyces sp. UH6
CATGGGCCGCCCGCGCCTGCGTGAAGACCAGGTCGACGGCCGGGGCCGGCTGCGCCGCGCCCTGCCAGCCCAGCAGGTGCCGCCAGGTGAGGGGGGTACGGGCCAGCGGCCGCGTCACGATGCCCGGCGTCGCCGGGAACGTCGCCCGCGCCAGCCCCAGCGCCCGCCCCACCTGCACCAGGTGCACCACGGACGAGGTGTCCGTCTCGTACAGACTGCGCGGGGTGAACCCGGCCCGTGTGCAGGCCGCGGAGAAGCAGTCGGCGAAGCAGCCGTCCCCCGGCACCGCTCCCCAGTCCTCACCGGCCAGCTCGGCCAGGTCGATCTCCGCCCGCCCCACCAGCGGATGGGTGGCCGGCAGCATCACGTGCACGGCGTCCACCGCGATCTCCCGCCAGGACACCTGCGGCGCGGCCGGCGGATGCGCGGACCCGCACACCCCGACCAGCGCGAAGTCGATCCGCCCGTCGGAGACCTGGGTGGCCAGTTCCCGCTCCGACCAGGTGGTGATGGTGGACACCGGGACGCCGGACTCCTCGTCGGACAGCCGGGCGAGCAGGCCGCCCAGCAACGGCCCGTGGGTACCGCCCAGCCGGAAACGCCGCAGGCCGGAGCGGGTGCGGGCGAACAGCGCGGCCTCCTGCTGGAGTTCCTCCACCGCCGGCAGCACGACACGGGTCCGCGCCAGCACCAGCTCACCGAGGGGCGTGGCCCGTACCCCGAGCCGGCCGCGCTCGAAGAGGACTCCGCCCAGCGTGCGCTCGATCCTCTTCAGCTGCGCGCTCAGCGTGGGCTGGGACAGTCCCAGCGCTGTCGCCGCGCGGGTCAGACTGCCCGCGTCGGCTATCTCCCTGATCACTCTCAGATGCCGCAACTCCAGCTCCATGAACGGAGCTTGGGCCCTCGAAAGGGCACGTGCAAGGGCCGGGGGAACGGCGGCGTCCAGGGGGCGGTGCCCGGCGCGTCCCCGTGGGCGGACCCCGCACGGCAGTGCGCCCCCGCCGGAGTGATGGAGGACTCCGGCGGGGGCGCGTCACCGGCGGGCGGCGCGGGGTGGAGAAGTGCCCGCCGGAGCCGGTTCCCCCTGCCGCGTCGACCGGGCAGGGGGGATGCGGGCCTCAGCGGCCCGTGTGGGTCAGTTGCGGCCCTCGGCCAGCTCCTGACGCACCGCCCAGTAGGACGGCTTGGGGGCGTAGGACTCGTCGTAGATGTTGGCGGAGCCCTCACCCGAGAAGACGCCGGGCACCCACGAGTACTGGTCGGCGAAGCCCCAGATGGTGAACGAGGTGCACTTCCTCTGGTTGAGGCAGGCGTCCAGCATGCCGCTGAAGTAGTCCGCCTGGCGGCTCAGCTTGGCCTCGTCCATCGGCATCACGCCGCGCACGTCGACCTCGGTGAAGGAGGACTCCACGCCCAGGTCGGCGAAGCGCTCGAGGTTCTGCGGGATGTCGCCCGGGAAGCCGTACTGCGTGCTGAGGTGGCCCTGGATGCCGAAGCCATCCACCCGGACGCCCTGCGCGCGCAGGTCCTTCACCAGGTTGTAGTACGCGGTGGACTTCGCGTTGACGCCCTCGACGTTGTAGTCGTTCACGTACAGCTTCGCGTGGGGGTCGGCCTGGCGGGCCCAGCGGAAGGCGTCCGCGATGTAGGACGGGCCGAGCTGCTGGTACCAGAGGGACTGACGGTAGCTGCCGTCCTCCTCGAAGACCTCGTTGACGACGTCCCACTGGTAGATCTTGCCCTTGTAGTGCTTGGCCACCGTGGTGATGTGCTCACGCAGGATCTGGCGCAGCTCGTCCTTGGAGATCGAGCCGTCGGCCACGCCCGAGGTCAGCCAGCCCGGGAGCTGGTTGTGCCACAGCAGGGTGTGGCCGCGGACCCCCTGGCCGTTGGCGCGGGCGAAGTCGACCAGGTCGTCGCCCGCGCTGAAGTCGTAGACCCCGCGCTGCGGCTGGAGGGTCTCCCACTTCATCACGTTCTCGGCGGTGACCGAGTTGAACTCACGGGCCGTGATCTTGCGGTACGTGGAGTCCTCGGCGAGGGCGTCCATGTTGACCGCGGTGCCGAAGAGCAGGTGGCTGCGGGCGGCCAGGGCCTTCAGCGGGGCGCCCTTGGCCTGGTGGTGGTGCGGGCCGGCGGGAGCGGCCTGCGCGGAGGTGACGGCGCCGGTGAACAGCAGCGCCCCGCTCGCCATGACGGCGGCAGCGGCACGGAGGTGCTTCATTGCGGTCCTCTCGATGGTGCTTGGTGTCAGTGGTGCGTGTGTCAGTGGTGCGTGTGTCAGTGGTGCGTGTGTCGGTGGTGCGTGTGCCGGTGATGCGTGGCGGCGCTGCGCGAGGCGTCAGCGGCCGCCGGCCGCCGCGCGGCCCCGCGTGGGGGCGGCGGCGGTGGGGAGGGGAAGCGGGGAGGAAGGGGCGCCGGACCTCCCCAGGCCGGCGCCCCTGGTCTCAGCGGACCCGGTGGCTCTCCACCGGGCCGAGGTAGGTCTCCGGGAGCCCGCCGGTGTCGACGATCAGCCGCTGGAGGACGACGGTCGGGTCGACCACCCAGAACCGCAGCTTGTGGACACCGGCCTTGGCGACCGTGTGCACCGACGACGTGCGGTTGACGTTGTCGGAGGTGTGCCGCGCCCAGCGCTTGTTCATCCCGCCGTCGTCCGGCCCGGTCGCCGCGATGATGTCCACGACCTGCGGGGCCTGGTCGTCGAAGGAGACCGCGTACTTCAGGCCCGGACGGTTCAGCGCCGGGTTGCGCGGCGACACGTAGGCCCAGACGGTGACCTCGCCCGGGGTCAGCAGGGTGACCTCGTACTCCAGGTACGGCGACCCCGCGCCCGGGGTCTGCGCGGCGGCGGTGACGGGCACCGGCTCCATGCCCGCCTCGTTGCGGCCGATGCCGTCGATCCGCAGCCAGTCGACGCCGTTCGCGGCGACCGCGCGGGAGTAGTGGTGGGCGTCGACGGCGACGTAACCGCCGGCCTCGACGAAGCCCTTCAGGCCACGCGGCGAGACCCGGTCGGCGACCGCCTTCACGGTGACGGTGCGGCCGGTGCCCTCGATCGTCAGCTCCGCCTCGGTGCGGCCGGACGGCGCGCGGTTCCAGTCCACGGAGACCGTGAGCCGGACCTGCTTGCCGACCGTGCCGCGGGTGCGCTCCACCCGCAGCCACGGCGCCGAGGAGGTCACCCGGTAGTCGAAGGAGCGCGAACCGCGGTTGAAGATCTCGACGTACACGTCGTCGCCGGTGCGGTACGGGCTGAACTCCGGGAGCACCGCCGCCACTTCGGCCTGCGGCCACCAGTCCTCGGAGCCGCTGACCGCGACGCCCATCTCCGCCGCGGCCGGCACCTCGATACGCCGGACCTTCGGGAAGATCTCGTCCTTGATGGCCACGTTGTTCAGTTCGGGCTGCTGCCACGGGGCGTTGGGGCCGTAGCGCTCGACGTCGCCGTAACCGATGTGCGGCTGGAGCTGGAAGTCCTTCCACTTGCCGTCGGCGATCTCCGTGTTGAAGACGTCCTGCAGGCGGAAGTCCTCCTGGAGAGCCGCCTCGGCCTTGTCCGCGTACTCGTTGGTGAGGGCGCGGCCCTGGCGGGCGTAGAGAATGTTGGTGAACTCGGCCTCACGCAGGTAGTACACGTTGGCCGTGGCCGCCACGTTGTAACCGACCAGCTCGAACCAGGCGTCCTGGGCGGAGGCCGGCAGCTTCCGGGCGACGCGGGCCGCGTCCCGGTCGAGCTCCCGCCACGCCTGGGTGACGCGCTCCAGCTCGCCCCAGTGGAACGGCGTCTGCTGGTCGTCCTGGACGACCGCGCTGTCGTCCTTGGCGAGGTCCTTGGTGGGGTCCAGGGTGATCCGGCGGTTGAGCAGCTCCGGCTTGCGCAGCTGCTGCAGGTGGGCGTACCGGGAGAGGATCTCGGCGATCGCCTCGGCGTGCTCCTCGCCGAAGTGCAGCTCCGCGTAGCGTCGCTCCCACTCCGGGATGTTCTCCAGCTCCCAGCGCTGCGGGTCCCAGGCGTAGTCCATGAAGAACTGGGTGGGCACCTCGTTGCCCTTGAGGTCGCCGACGTTGGTCATCCACAGGCCGTGGTTGCCGTAGGCGACGGCCTGGTGGAGCTGGTCCCACATGTTCGGCAGCGACGTGGTGTCCACCCACTTGTAGTTGCGGCCGGCACCGACGTAGTCGAAGTGGTAGTAGATGCCGTAACCACCGGAGCGGGCGGGCTCGTCGGGGTCCGGGTGCATCCGGAGGTTGCCCCAGTTGTCGTCGCAGAGGACGACCGTGACGTCCTCGGGGGCGCGCAGGCCGCGGCTCCAGTAGCGCTGGACCTCCTTGTACAGGGTCCACACCTGCGGCACCGCGGTCTCGGAGCCGAACACCTCGGCGATGATCCGCCGCTGGGTGGCGATGATGTCTTCCATCAGCTCGATGCCGTCGCCGTCCGGCAGGCTGACGTCACCGTTGCCGCGCATGCCGAGGGTGACCACGCCCTCGAAGTCCTCACGGTGCATCCGCTCGATGCCCTCCCGCCAGTACGCCTCGATGGCGGCGCGGTTGCGGCGGAAGGACCACTCGCCGGTGCCCCCGTACGGGTCGCTGCCCGGGGTCGTGATGTTGCCCGCGGAGTCACGGACGGCGGCCTTGGCGTGGCGGTTCCACTCCTCGATGCCGCGCATCATCGGGGCCTCGTGGGAGGTGCCCATGACGACGCCGTAGGCGGTGGCGCGGGCGTGGTTCTCCGGGTCGTCCTCGGCGAACGCCCGGCCCCACACGGCCGGCCAGAGGTAGTTGCCCTTCAGGCGGAGGATGACCTCGAAGACCTTCTCCCAGAAGGCCGCGTTGAAGCCGCCCTCGAAGCCCGCCGCCTTGCCCGGGCCGAAGAACTGCGGGGCCCAGGTGCCGAGGTTGGGGTTCTCGTCGTTGATGAAGACGCCGCGGTACTTCACCACCGGGGTGCCCTGGGTCCAGGAACCGGCCTTGACGTAGATCTCGCGGCGCCGCACCGGCTTGGCGTCGTCCCACCAGTACCAGGGCGAGACGCCGATGCCGTGGCTGACGTCGTAGGCGCCGAAGATCGCGCCCCGCTGGTCGCTGCCGACGATCACCAGGGCGCGGTCCACGCCCTTCATCGGCCGCTCGACGACGGCCTGCTGGGAGGTCTCCCACTTGCCTCGGATCGCGGACACGTCCAGCTTCCCGGACTCCACCAGCTGGTCCACCAGCTCGCTGCGGCCCAGGGTGCCCACGATGACGACCTCGCGGGCCGAGCCGGCCCGCGAGCCCGGCTTCACGCCGGTGACCCGCTCGACGTCCGCCCGCAGGTCCTCGGCCACCCGGACGACGCCCGCGTGGTCCCGCTCGTCGACCAGCACCGGGGCGGCGTGCCCGTTGCGCACCAGCGGGAAGGCGCCCTTCTCCGCGCGGAACACCACGTAGGCGCCGGCGTCGGTGCGGCGCGGCCCCCCTCCGGCCGCGCCGCGCCCCACGCCGCCCTGGTCCGCGTACGCGGTACCGGCCACCCCGCCGACCATGGGAAGGGCCACCAGGCCCGCCGCTGCCCCCGTACCCAGTACGGACCTACGGCTGACGTCTCCGCGCATGGCTCACCCACTCCTCGGCTGATTTTGGTAACCGGCCTGACAAATGCTGGAGCAGCAATCTGGGCACGACAATGGGTCGTCACCAACGAAAACTTTCGAAACGCGAACACCACCGGGAACATCCGGAAATCGCCTATGGAATCACCCGCCCCGGGTGTCTCGGGGCCGCGGGGGCGGACGCCCCGCGGGGCTCGGATTTCGAAAACGACGAGGGCCCGCACGAAAATCGTGCGGGCCCATATGCCCCCCTTCAGCCCCTGAACAGAGTCGCGGCGAGGTGGCTGGAAAACGCCGAAAGGCCCGCACGACGAGACGTCGTGCGGGCCTTCCTTGAGCCACAAGAGCTCAGGTCAGCGAGTGACCCTCAAGCAAGCGGACTTACTTGACGATCTTGGTGACCTGGCCGGCGCCCACGGTACGACCACCCTCACGGATGGCGAACTTCAGGCCCTCCTCCATGGCGACGGGCTGGATGAGCTCCACCTTCATCTCGGTGTTGTCACCCGGCATGACCATCTCGGTGCCCTCGGGGAGGGTCACGACGCCGGTCACGTCCGTCGTACGGAAGTAGAACTGCGGGCGGTAGTTGTTGAAGAACGGGGTGTGGCGACCACCCTCGTCCTTGCCGAGGATGTAGGCCTGGGCCTCGAACTCGGTGTGCGGGGTGACCGAACCCGGCTTGATGATGACCTGGCCGCGCTCGACGTCCTCGCGCTTGATGCCACGGAGGAGCAGACCGACGTTCTCACCGGCCTGGCCCTCGTCGAGCAGCTTGCGGAACATCTCGATACCGGTGACCGTGGTGGTGGTCTTCTCGGTCTTGATGCCGATGATGTCGACGGTCTCGTTGACCTTCAGGACACCACGCTCGATACGGCCGGTGACGACCGTACCGCGACCGGTGATCGTGAAGACGTCCTCGATGGGCATGAGGAACGGCTTGTCGACGTCGCGCTCCGGCTGCGGGATGGCGGTGTCGACGGCGTTCATGAGGTCGAGGACCGACTGGGCCCACTTCTCGTCGCCCTCGAGCGCCTTCAGCGCGGAGACCTGAACGACCGGGACGTCGTCGCCCGGGAACTCGTACTCGGTGAGGAGCTCACGGACCTCGAGCTCGACGAGCTCCAGGATCTCCTCGTCGTCCACCATGTCGGCCTTGTTCAGGGCGACGACGATGTACGGAACGCCGACCTGGCGGGCCAGGAGCACGTGCTCCTTGGTCTGCGGCATCGGGCCGTCGGTCGCGGCGACCACCAGGATCGCGCCGTCCATCTGGGCGGCACCGGTGATCATGTTCTTGATGTAGTCCGCGTGACCGGGGCAGTCGACGTGGGCGTAGTGACGCTCCTCCGTCTGGTACTCGACGTGCGCGATGGAGATGGTGATACCGCGCTGGCGCTCCTCAGGAGCCTTGTCGATGTTGTCGAACGCGGTGGCCTCGTTCAGGTCCGGGTACGCGTCGTGCAGCACCTTGGTAATGGCGGCCGTGAGGGTCGTCTTACCGTGGTCGATGTGACCGATGGTGCCGATGTTGACGTGCGGCTTAGTCCGCTCGAACTTCGCCTTCGCCACTGGGGTCCTCCTGGGAGTGGTTCTGAACGCCTTGCTTCATCGGCGCCAGGTGATCTTTGCTGGAATGCCCGGCCCCTCGGGGCATCCCCGCGCGTTCCTTACGGTTCGCGCCGGAATGCCCCTGGAGGCACGGAGTCAAGCCTAAAGCGTGGAACTCGGTGGAGTTACTCGCCCTTGGCCTTCGCGATGATCTCCTCGGCGACGTTCCGCGGAACCTCGGCGTAGGAGTCGAACTGCATCGAGTAGCTCGCGCGACCCGACGTCTTGCTGCGGAGGTCGCCGACGTAGCCGAACATCTCCGACAGCGGAACCAGGCCCTTGACGACACGGGCGCCGGCCCGCTCGTCCATGGACTGGATCTGGCCACGACGGGAGTTGATGTCGCCGATGACCTCACCCATGTAGTCCTCGGGCGTGGTGACCTCGACGGCCATCATCGGCTCGAGCAGCACGGGGCTGGCCTTGCGCGCGGCCTCCTTGAACGCCTGCGAACCGGCGATCTTGAAGGCGAGCTCGGAGGAGTCCACCTCGTGGTAGCCACCGTCGAGCAGCGTGACGCGCACGCCGGTCATCTCGTAACCGGCCAGGATGCCGAACTGCATGGCCTCCTGCGCACCGGCGTCCACCGAAGGGATGTACTCCTTCGGGATGCGGCCACCGGTGACCTTGTTCACGAACTCGTACGACGCCTCGCCGCCCTCGATGGGCTCGATCGCGATCTGCACCTTGGCGAACTGACCGGTACCACCGGTCTGCTTCTTGTGGGTGTAGTCCACGCGCTCGACGGCCTTGCGGATCGTCTCACGGTACGCGACCTGCGGCTTGCCGACGTTGGCCTCGACCTTGAACTCACGGCGCATACGGTCGACCAGCACCTCGAGGTGCAGCTCGCCCATGCCACCGATGATGGTCTGGCCGGTCTCCTCGTCCGAGTGAACCTGGAAGGAGGGGTCCTCCTCCGCGAGACGCTGGATGGCGACACCCAGCTTCTCCTGGTCACCCTTGGACTTGGGCTCGATGGCGACCTGGATGACCGGCGCCGGGAAGTCCATGGACTCCAGGATGACCGGGGCCTTGTCGTCCGACAGCGTCTCACCGGTCGTGGTCTGCTTCAGACCCATGACGGCGATGATGTCGCCGGCGCCCACCGAGTCGATCTCCTCACGCTTGTTCGCGTGCATGCGGTAGATCTTGCCGATGCGCTCCTTCTTGCCCTTGACGGAGTTCAGCACCGAAGAGCCGGACTCCAGGCGGCCCGAGTACACCCGGACGAAGGTGAGCTTGCCGAGGTGCGGGTCGCTCATGATCTTGAAGGCGAGGGCCGCGAGCGGCTCGTCGTCGGACGGCTTGCGCGTGACGACGGTCTCGGAGTCCTTCGGGTCCGTGCCCTCGATCGCCTCGATGTCGACCGGCGACGGCAGGTAGCGCACGACGGCGTCGAGCAGGGGCTGAACGCCCTTGTTCTTGAACGCGGTGCCGCAGAACACGGGGGTGACGGTGGTGCCGCCGCCCTTGCCGGACGCGATGGTGATACGACGGATCGCCGCGTAGAGCTGCTCCTCGGTGGGCTCGTTGCCCTCGAGGTACATCTCCATCAGCTCTTCGTCGTTCTCGGCGACGGCCTCGACCAGCTTGCCGCGGTACTCCTCGGCCTGGTCCTGGAGGTCGGCCGGGATGTCGACGACGTCGTACATCTCGCCCTTGGTGGCCTCGGGCGAGTAGACCAGGGCCTTCATGCGGACCAGGTCGACGACACCGACGAAGTCGGCCTCGGCACCGATGGGCAGCTGCATGACGATCGGCTGGGCGCCCAGGCGGTTGACGATCATGTCAACGCAGCGGAAGAAGTCCGCGCCGGTACGGTCCAGCTTGTTCACGAAGCAGATACGCGGAACGCCGTAACGGTCGGCCTGACGCCACACCGTCTCGGACTGGGGCTCCACGCCGGCGACGCCGTCGAACACCGTCACGGCACCGTCGAGCACGCGCAGGGAGCGCTCCACCTCGACGGTGAAGTCGACGTGACCCGGGGTGTCGATGATGTTGATGGTGTGGTCGACGTCTTCCAGCGACCAGTGACAGGTGGTGGCAGCAGAGGTGATCGTGATGCCACGCTCCTGCTCCTGCTCCATCCAGTCCATGGTCGCGGCGCCGTCGTGGACCTCACCGATCTTGTAGCTGACGCCGGTGTAGAACAGGATCCGCTCGGTGGTGGTCGTCTTGCCCGCGTCGATGTGGGCCATGATCCCGATGTTGCGGACCTTGGCCAGGTCAAGCGAAGTGGTAGCCATAAGGCTTCAGTCTTCTCTCGGTCTCGATGGGGTCTGCGACTACCAGCGGTAGTGCGCGAAGGCCTTGTTGGACTCGGCCATCTTGTGCGTGTCCTCGCGCTTCTTGACGGCCGCACCGAGGCCGTTCGAGGCGTCGAGAAGCTCGTTGAGCAGACGCTCGGTCATCGTCTTCTCGCGACGGGCGCGGGAGTAACCGACCAGCCAGCGCAGGGCCAGCGTGTTGGCGCGGCCGGGCTTGACCTCGACCGGAACCTGGTAGGTCGCGCCACCGACACGGCGGGACTTGACCTCGAGGGTCGGCTTGATGTTCTCGAGAGCGCGCTTCAGCGTGATGACCGGGTCGTTGCCGGTCTTCTCGCGAAGGCCCTCCATGGCGCCGTAGACGATGCGCTCGGCGGTGGAGCGCTTGCCGTTCAGCAGCACCTTGTTGATCAGGGAGGTCACCAGAGGAGAACCGTAGACCGGGTCGATGATGACCGGGCGCTTCGGGGCGGGGCCCTTACGAGGCATTCTTACTTCTCCTTCTTGGCGCCGTAGCGGCTGCGGGCCTGCTTGCGGTTCTTGACACCCTGGGTGTCGAGGGAGCCACGGATGATCTTGTAGCGAACACCCGGCAGGTCCTTCACACGGCCGCCGCGCACGAGCACGATGGAGTGCTCCTGCAGGTTGTGTCCCTCACCCGGAATGTAAGCGGTGACCTCGATCCCGCTGGTCAGACGCACACGCGCGACCTTACGCAGGGCCGAGTTCGGCTTCTTCGGGGTGGTCGTGAACACACGCGTGCAGACGCCGCGACGCTGAGGGGAACCCTCGAGTGCGGGCGTCTTGTTCTTCTCGACCTTGTCCTGCCGGCCCTTCCGGACCAGCTGCTGGATCGTAGGCACTACTTCTCCGGTTTCTGTGTGCCGAATGGTGAAGCTAACCTGGAACGTCACCGACCCACGCGGTCGGGTGTGTCGAATCCGGCGGACCTTCGCCGCTAGGCGAGAACTGCGCAGATCACGGTGGCCGGTGCGGACTCCCCTTGCGGTGGAAAGGCACGCAAGGGGGCCAGGGCACACCCCAGGCACAAGGTCTGAGCGTACCTACCGCATACGCCGTGGTCAAAACAAATGCCCCAGGGTCCTTCCTGATCCTCGGACACCCTTCGCGACCGTTGCCGGCCGCAGTCCCACGACCTCGCCAGGGACGCTCGCTCGCCGCCCCTTCGTCTTCACGTCGGGCGCGGCGCCGCCGTCAGCCGGGCCGCCCGTGTCCGGCCCCGGCTCTGCCTCGGCCTCGGCCGGTCCGTCGCCCGATCCAACGCGCCTGACCGGATCTCTACTCCCCTCACTCCGTTGGCCTGTACAAACACTGGTGACCGTCAGATCTTCTACGGCGGAGCGGGAACCACAAGAGGGGGGCCTCATGGACAATGCCGCGGCACCGGAGCTGTACGAGGACAGCGCCCTGGACGATCGCGTCCCCTTCCTCGCCCGCTTGGAGAGGGAGGACCGCACGGCGCTGCTGGCACTCGGCCGGCCGATGGATTTCGCGGCCCGGGTCACACTCTTTCACCAGCAGGAACCCTCCTCCTACGTGCTCCTGCTCACCCAGGGCTGGACCAAGGTCACCGCTTCCGCCGCCAACGGCTACGAGGCATTGCTGGCCCTCCGCGGGCCCGGCGACATCATCGGCGAGGCCGCCGTCCTGACCGGACGGCCCCGGTCGGCGACCGTCACCGCTTTGGAGGCCGTGCGGGCCGTGGTCGTGGAGCAGGACAGGTTCCGGGACTTCCTGAGCCGCTCCCCGGCCGCCGCCTTAGCGCTCCTCGGCCTCACCTCCGACCGGACCCGCGCCGCCGACCGGCGCCGTCTCGAGTTCGCGTCCCTGTCCGTGCGGGAGCGCCTCGCCTCCCTGCTGCTCGACCTCGCCCGCTCGCACGGCCGCCGCATTCCCGAGGGCATCGAGCTGATCGTCCCGCTCAGCAAGCAGGAGCTCGCCGGCTCCGTGGGCGCGTCGCGGGAAATGGTCCAGCGCATGCTGCGCGACCTGCGCGGCCGTGACGCCGTCCTCACCGGTCGGCGCACCCTGGTCGTCCGCAGCCCGGAGGTGCTGCGCCGCATCGCTGGTCGCTGATCCCACCACCGTGCACGCGTGTCGCTCTGTGCACACCGTCACAGTTCCGGTGGGCCATAAGTCCTCACAGCCCGACCCTCACGTGCCCCATTGTCTGAGCCGTACATCCGGGCACTTGCGAAGGGCGACCATGACCGACCCCGTCAACCGCACCATCTTCCTGCTCGACATCGAACGGTTCAGCGACCGTGACGACGTGGAGCAGGCCTACCTGCGCCGCATGCTCTACGACGTCACCGACCGGGCGCTCGCGGCTGCGGGCATCGACGAGAACCAGCGGCTGCGCCAGGACGCGGGCGACTCGGTCATGGAACTGATCGATGCCAACGCCTCGGTCACCGCCCTCCTGAGATCGCTGCTCACCGAGGTCCCTGCCCGGCTGCGGGCCGTCAACCGCATGGCATCGAGCTCCGCGCAGATCCGGCTGCGCTGCGTGCTCGCGACCGGGTACGTAGCGGTGGACAAGCACGGCTGGGTCGGCTCCGACCTCAATCACGCCTGCCGTCTGCTCGACGCACCACTGCTCCGCGCAGCGCTTCGGGAGCGGTCGTCGGACTTCGTGCTCTGTGTCTCGGAAAACCTGTACGCGGGTGTGGTGCGGCATGGGCACCACGGAATCGTCACCGAGGATTTCCACCGGATCACCGTGGACAGCAAGAACGGGCCCCTCCGGGCCTGGCTGCACGGCCCCGTGCCTGCCGCGGCCCCGGCACAGTCGGTGGCGCCCACCCCGCAGACCGCCTCTCCGCACCCGGCAGCCCCGGAGACGGCAGCCGCCGAGGTCCCCACGACGCTGGCGGCGCCCGCCGGGCCTGGGGCGACGCAGGCCGCCCCGCCGTCCTCAGCCGAGCCCGAGGCTCCCGCCCAGACCGGTCCCGTCTTCAACTTCAACGGAGTGGTGACCTTCGGAGGCGGCGTGGCCGGCGGTGACCAGCACGGTGTCAGCGGCGGTCACGTGACCGGCGATGTCGTGATGGGCGGCAGGCATGTCGGGCGGGAGGACCAGTGACGATCACCCCTCCGGCGGAGGAGACGCCGGCCGACCCGGACAGCCCCCTCACCGCCGAGGAGCCGTCGGAGGAGCAGGAGCTGCCGCAGAATGCATGGTCGGCACGGCAGGACCTGTTCGACCACAGCCCTCGCTCCCTGAAGCTCGGCTCCCACGCCCGATTCGGCGGCGGCATGGCCGGCCAGGACCAGCACGGCGTCAGCGGTGGTCAGGTCACCGGTGACGTCATCATGGGCAGCAAGACCGAGATCCACCATTGGTCCCGTCCCGCCACGAGCAATGCCTCCGGCGAGGTACCCCAGGCCGCTCTGGAGCGGTTGGCCGCATCCTTCGTGGCCCCGGACGGCTTCGAGACACTCCTCGCTCGACTGCGCGACGACCGCTGCCTGGTGCTCTCCGGCTCCCGTTTCACCGGCCGCCGTACTGCCGCGCTGAAACTGCTGCACACCCTGGGCGCATCCCCGGTCCACCTCCTCGACCGCGACACCGACCCGAAGGACCTCGCCGACCGTTGCGCCGGCCTCGACGACGAGGCCCGCCCCGCCCGCGGCTTCGTCCTGTGCGACCTTGCCACCCGCCGTGGCAACCCGCTGCGCGAGTCCCACCTGCTGGCCGCCGCCGCCCGGCTGCGACAGCGGAACGCATATCTGGTAATCACAGTCGACCGGACCGCAGTGCTGGAGGAAGTGCCGAACAGCGAATGGACGCCGCCTGCACCTCACCAGGTGCTCACCTCCCGTCTGCACTCTCTCACCGGTCCGGGAGCCACGGCCCGTCTGCTGGCCCTGCCCGCCGTCCAGGAGTTCCTCGGGCGAAGCCACCAGTTGAGGGAGACCACGGAGTTCGCCGCAGTGCTCGCCCTGCACGCCAGTGGTGAGGGCGATGCAGGAGCAGTCGAGAACTTCTCCCTCGCCATGGTGGAGAAGCAGGTAGGCGAATGGTTCGCGGACGAGGAGAACTCTCTGCCTCTCCGGGAGAAAGCCTTCCTGATCGCGCTCGCCGCCTTCGACGGAGGCCCCTACGCCCTCACTGCCGAGGTGGGCGACGACCTGTACCGCCTCCTGCAGCGCACCGAGAATCCCTCCCGCACGCTCGACGTACCCGTCTTCGGCATGGACGCCGGCAAGCGTCTCCAGGCGGCCCGCGCCCAGCAGTACGAGGGAGAGGAAAACACCGAGTGGGGGCAAGTCGTCCAGCGCAAGGCGGCTTTCATCGACGACCGCACCGCCCCTGTGCTGCTCCGCGAACTGTGGTCCGCCCACCCGTCGGCCCGGCCCGCTCTCATCGGCTGGCTGCGTCGCCTCGCCGAGGACGGCAGGGCCTTGGTCCGTACCCGCGCTGCCTTCACGGCGGCTGTCCTGGCCCGCGCGGACCTGCCGTCCGCGATGGCCCTGCTGATTCAGCCCTGGGCCTCCTCCCGCTCGGCACGGCAGCGGCAGGCCGCGGTGAACGCCCTGGCCCTCGCGCACATGCTCGGCACGCCCAACATCCCCCGGATCTTTGACCAGTGGTCCCGCAACGGCGACCGGCACCGCCGCTGGGTGGCCGTGCGAGGCTACGCCCTCATCGGCCCGGAACGAGCCCGGCAGGCGCTCTCCTCACTCCGCGAAGCCGTGCGCCGCCTCTACGGCAGTCTCGGCGCACCGGACAGCTTCGATCTCCGGTCCGCCCAGGAACTCGTCGAAGCTGTCGAACTGTTGATCCACTCTTCGGCCGGTGAAGAAGTCCTCGACGAACTCGTGGCCCATCTCGACGACGACATCGCCGTGAGGACCCTCACCCTGCACGGCTTCCTCGCCGCCTGCGGGCACACCGAGGACGACGAACCGTACGGACCGCCTCTTCTTCTCGGCCGGTACGCCCGGGCAGCCCGGAAGGAGACCCCGGCCGCGCGGCTGATCCCCCTGCTGTGGCGACGGGTCCTGTCGGACCTCAGCACCACCGAGGAGGCCCTGGACATCATGCGGACCTGGGTCCTCGCCGCGGCCCACTCCGGGGAGACCGAGTGGGCCCTCGCCGCCCTCCTGCCCCGGCTGGTCGAAGTCCGCACCGACGCCCAGCGGCTGAGCCATCTCCTCCGCACCATGCCCGGTGAGGACGGGGCGCCGCCGCCGAAAGCCGCGGACCGTCTGTCCTCCATTCTTCCTTTCCACTGACCTCCACCGACCGGAGTAACGAAGCATGGCCAGCCTCCACCAGCCCGAGTGGTACCAGCAGGCGGATCGCGGCACCCAACTGACCGACCCGGTGCTGTCCGTACGCCAGCTCTCCCGCTTCGAGTTCTCGCTCAAGCACACCGCACGCATCCAGCACGCCTTGGTCTTCTCCACCGCCAAGGGCGAGTACGTGCCCTACCTGCCACCGGAACGCCCCAGCCGATCCGAGATCGCCACCCGTCGGTGCACCGCTCTCTACGAAGTAGACATGGGCGTCCATAGCTTCACCGAGGCGTTCACCCTCCCCAGTGACAACGACGCCGTGGAGTTCACCGTCGACGCCCAGTTCTCCTGGCAGGTCGTCGACCCGGTCGCCTTCGTCCGCAGCGGCCACCGCAACGTGCACACCCTGCTGCTGGCCGAGTTCCAGCAGACCGCCCGCCCCGAGGCACGCCGCTTCCACATATCCGACAGCGCGAACGCCGAGTCTGCACTGGTTGACGCCGTGACCATTGCCGGTCCGCTCGGCACCACCGCGGGTCTGCTCGCGACCTGGAGCGTCAGGGTTCGGCGGGACCACGCCTCCATCAGCGCGGCAGAGCAGATCCACGTCGCGGAGCTGGGTCTCGGTGTCGACGCCGCACAGCTGAACCGGCAACACCAGCTGCGGATGCAGCAGGAACGGTACGAGCTCGAACGGATGCAACTCGAACAGAAGAAGGTCGAGTTCTATCAGTGGCACCTCGAGCAGGGCGGCGTGCACGCCTGGGCGCTGCACCTGGCCCAGCACCCCGGGGACTCGCTCACGGTGATGAACAGCATGCGCGAGGACCAACTGCGCATGATCCGCGACCAGATGAGCCTGGTGCAAACCCTCCTGGGCGGCAACGCAGCCGAACGCTTCGAGCTGGACGCCCCCCGGCAACTGGCCCTGCGCACCGTGACAGACATTCTCAACCAGCGTCTCCCTGGCGTCGCCCACACACCGCCCATGCTCCCGCCAAACGGTGGCGGCCCGGGAGCTCCGGACGCTCCAGAGGCACCCGCTGCTCCGGGTGCCCTTGGCGCACCAGGTACACAGGGGGTTCCGGGGTCCCCGGGGTTGTCGGCCGATCCACGGCTCGCCCACGCCGCCGGGTTCACCGCACAGGCCGCCCCGCCCGGCTCCGTACCGGTCGCCGTACCGCAACCCGCCGCCCCGGGCCCGGACGTCGCGGCACCGCCAGCATGGCAGCCGCCGCCCGGCTACGGCAGCACGCCCACCGCGCCTTCGCAGGAACAGTCCCAGCAGGAGGATCACTGAGCATGACGTCTCCCGACCCGGTCGCCAGCGACCCGGGGGCTGGGTCGCCTCGCAGTCAGGCGGGAATCGCCGAACGGCTGCTGGCCGATCTGCGCACGGAGATCGCCCGCGCAGACACCAAGGCCTCCGTGCTGGTCGCCGCACTGGGCATCACAGCGGGCGCGTTCAGCGGGCTCATCGCCGGGCAGAAGTGGAGCCCCAGCGACCTCACCGGTGCGGGGGCCCCGCTGTGGTGGGTCGGCTGCGTAGCCCTCGTCGTCTCCCTCATCTCCCTCCTCAGCGCGGTTTGGCCTCGCTACCGCAGGGCCACGTGGACGCCAGGGCATCCTCTGTCCTACTTCGGCGACATCCAGCAGGCCGCCCGTCTGGGCCTCCTGGACGACGCTCTCCGGGAGACCGGAAGAGACCCCGCGGCCGGGTTGTCCTCGGCTCTCGCCGAGTCCAGCCGCATCGCCACTCGCAAGCACCAGTGGATCCGTCTGGGCCTGTTCAGCTACTGCGCGGGCGTGATCACGATGCCCATCTCCCTGCTGATCGGCTGATCAGCACGGCGTCACCTTCGAGCCACAGCGATTTGATCCACAGCAATTCGATGCAGAGCAAGGAGACCCATGACCTCCCAGCCTCCCCCGTATCCCCTGCGGCCCGCGCCCCCGCAGGATCCCGGGGCGCCCGCGGATCCGGCACCCGGCTCGCCCACGGCCCCCGCGTACCCGCAAGCACCCCCCTCGACAGCGGCGTCCCTCAACGTGCCGCCGCAATACCCCGGTGCCGTAACCGGGCCCGGACCGTCGCCCCAGTACCCGGCCGCAGAACCACCGATGTACCCGGCACCCGACTATCTGGCGCCACCGGCACCCACGCCCGGCTCTCCGCTGCCCCCGCACTCAGCACCTCTGTACCCGGCAGCCCAGAGCCCCGCGGCCCAGGGCTTAGCGCCTCAGCCCGGGTCGCCTCAGAGCCCCGTACCTCCTGCTGTTCCCTCCATGCCTCAGCAGCCGCCAGGACCGGCCCCTGCCACCGCCGCGCACCAGCCCCAGGCCGGGCCCGGGACCGTCCCGCCGCTCGCACCGCCGCCCGCGGCACCGCAGAACGTCCCTAAGGGCTTCCTCCCGCCCGGCCACCAGCTTGAGACGGAAGAGGGCCGCCGGCTCATCCGGGCCGATCAGCGCCGCACCGACTCCACCGCCGTCGGCAACCTGATGGTCTACCTGCCGCACTTTCTCTGCAGTTTCGGCGTCATGGCGCTACTGTCACTGGCCACCAGGCTGGAACTTGTCCTGCTGCTTCTCTGGCTGGCCAGCGGCCTGCTCGTCTTCCACCGACCCTCGGAGCGCGTCTTCGCCCGCCGGGTACTCGGCCTGCGCCAGCCACTGCCGCAGGAACACGCCCGCCTCGCCCAGATCTGGGACCAGGTCGCCCGCCGGGCCGGGATCGACACCGACAACTACCAGTTGTGGGTCGAAGACAGCGAGGATCTCAACGCTGTTGCCGCAGCCGGCCACATCGTCGGGGTGACCCGGTTCTCGCTGCAGCATCTCTCCGACGGCGAACTGGCCGCCGTTCTCGCCCACGAACTGGGCCACCATGTCGGAGGACACGCCTGGTCCTCGCTGCTCGGATACTGGTACTCCCTGCCAGCCAGGCTGGCATGGAAGGTCATGCGGTTCGTCATCCGCGTGCTCTTCCGGGTGGCGGCCGCCTTCTCCGTCATGGGCGTCGCGATCCTCGGCATCATGACCGTTGTCTTCACCCTCGCCAGCGTGGCGACTCTGTACGGCCTGCCCCTGCTGGTCCTCCTCTCCCCTTACGCCCTGGCAGCCGTGGGCCGCCGCGCCGAACTCCGAGCCGATCGGCACGCCGCCGAACTCGGGTTCGCCCCCATGCTGGCCTCCGTGCTGTACCGCCTCCACCAGGAGGAGGCGCTTGCAAAGCAGGCCGTCATCGCGCAGACCGGAAAGCCGCCCGCCGGACCAGGCCCGCTGACCAGGATCCTGTCCTCGCACCCCGACCACCCCACACGTCTGCAGCATCTCCAGCCCTTCATGCAATCCGCACAGTGACCCCGTGTGTCCGGCCCCGAGGGCCGGGCACACCCCCCCTCGCATCGCCTCGCACACAACTCGCCTTCCAGACCAGGAATTCGCGCGGGAGGAAGGCCCTCGCGCCTCTGTTGAGATTTACGACACAAGGGAATGAGAGCCAACAGGCATACCGCGAGCGAAGGGAAACCACCATGGCTTCACCCCTGACCGCCGACGCCCTCGTCAGAGCTCTCCGCAACGAGGGCGTGAAGGTGGTCGAGCACTCCGGCTGGCGCACCAACAACCGTAATTCCAAGGGCGCCTGGGGCCCGGTCAACGGCGTGATGATCCACCACACGGTGACCAGCGGCACCGACGCCACCGTGCGCCTGTGCTTCGACGGCAGGTCGGACCTCCCGGGCCCGCTCTGCCACGGCGTCATCGCCAAGGACGGCACCGTGCACCTGGTCGGCAACGGGCGTGCCAACCACGCCGGACTGGGCGACGACGACGTCCTGCGCGCGGTGATCGCCGAGTCCGCGGGGCTGCCGGCGCCGAACGAGAACAACACCGACGGCAACGCCCGCTTCTACGGCTTCGAGTGCGTCAACCTGGGCGACGGGAAGGACCCCTGGCCGGCGGCGCAGCTGGAGGCGATCGAGGCGGCGTCCGCGGCGCTGTGCCGGGCCCACCGCTGGAGCGCGCGCTCGGTGATCGCCCACAAGGAGTGGACCAACACCAAGATCGACCCGCGCGGCTTCTCGATGGCCACCATGCGGGAGCGCATCGCCTCCCGTCTCGGCGCCGCCGTCCCGACCCCGCCCCCGCAGCCCGTGGTGGACCTCTCGCGGCTGGTGGCGGCCGCCAAGGCCGACCCGCCCGCGTCGGGCACACCCGTCACCTACTCCGGCGTGAAGACGGTGGAGCGGGCCCTGGTGGCGGAGGGGCTGCTGGCCGCCCGGTACGCGGACGGACACTACGGCTCGCAGACCGTCACCGCCTACGCGGCCTGGCAGCGCCGCTGCGGCTACTCGGGCGCGGACGCGGACGGCATCCCGGGCATGACCACGCTGCGCCGTCTGGGCGCGGCACACGGCTTCACCGTGCAGCAGTAGCCCGCGGGAGCGACCCGGGGCACCGCGGCACGGAGTGACGCCCGGACGTGCCCGACGTGCCGACGTGCCGACGTGCCGACGTGCCCGACGTGCCCCCACAGCCGCACCGCGCGGGAGTCACGCACGGCCTCGCCGTGCGGGAGGAGTGACGCACGGCCTCGCCGTGCGGGAGTAGCGCACGGGCTCCGGCCCGCTGTCGTGGCCACCCCCCACAGCCACCTCCCCCGCCGTCTCCCCCACGGACGCCTCCCGGCAGTCCCCCGTGGCCCTCCCCCGGGGCCGCGCCCCGCAGGCGTCCGCCGAGCCGCTCTCCGCCCGCTACCGCAGCCTGGCAAGCACCGTGAACAGCCAGACGAGGCCCCACCCCGCCACCCAGAGCCAGCCGAGCACCAGCCCGGCCAGCGCGCAGCCGTCGCCCTCCTGCCCGGTCCGCCGTATCTCGCCGCGCGCCATGTGCCCGAGGACGACCGCGGGGAGGCTGGTGACACCGCCGCTGACCATGGTGAGGATGCCGAGCACCAGCGCGGCGACCGCCTTGCCGTTGGTGGCCGTCGCGTACGACCGCGGCGGGTGCACCGGCGCCGGCGCGTAGGCGGGCGGCGCGGGCAGTGTGGGGACGGGACCGTGCGGAAGGTCGGCGACCAGGACGGAGAGGTCCCCCTGGGTGCGCGCGGAGTACGCCCGGGCGACCCGCTCCTCGAACTCGGCCTTGGCCAGGCGCCCCTCGGCGAACCCGGCCCGGAGTATGTCGACCGCGCGCTCGCGGTCGGCCGTCGACGCCAGCATCGGGCTGCCACCCCCGTACGGCGACCAGGGTTGCATGTGCATGTGCGCCACCACCCCTCTCTCCTGGTGGTGAGAACGCCCGCCGCCTTCCGACCGGTTCCCCCCCGGGTCCGTTTTCCCCCGTTCGGCCCAGACCCGTCCGCCCTCAGGACACGCCGAAGGGCGGCCACCCCCCGCAAGGGGTGACCGCCCTCAGGTCACGCGGACCTACCGGTCAGCTCACTGGTTGTACGGACCGTAGTCGTAGTCCTCCAGCGGCACCGCCTGGCCGGAGCCGGCGCCGAACGGCGAGTAGTCCATGTCGTCGTAGCCCACCGCCGAGTACATGGCGGCCTTGGCCTCCTCGGTCGGCTCGACCCGGATGTTGCGGTAGCGGGACAGACCCGTACCGGCCGGGATGAGCTTACCGATGATGACGTTCTCCTTGAGGCCGATCAGGGAGTCGGACTTGGCGTTGATCGCCGCGTCCGTCAGAACCCTGGTCGTCTCCTGGAAGGACGCCGCGGACAGCCACGACTCGGTCGCCAGCGAGGCCTTGGTGATACCCATCAGCTGCGGACGGCCGGAGGCCGGGTGGCCGCCTTCCTGGACCACACGACGGTTCTCGGTCTCGAACTTCGAGCGCTCCACGAGCTCGCCCGGCAGCAGCTCCGCGTCGCCGGACTCGATGATCGTCACGCGGCGCAGCATCTGCCGGATGATGATCTCGATGTGCTTGTCGTGGATCGACACGCCCTGCGAGTTGTAGACCTTCTGGACCTCGCCGACCAGGTGGACCTGGACGGCACGCTGACCGAGGATGCGCAGCACGTCGTGCGGGTTGGTGGCACCCATGGTCAGCTGCTGGCCGACCTGGACGTGGTCGCTCTCGCCCACCAGGACCTTGGCGCGCTTGGAGATGGGGTAGGCCATCTCGTCGCTGCCGTCGTCCGGGGTGACGACGATCTTCTTCGTCTTCTCGGTCTCCTCGATGCGCACGCGGCCGGCGGCCTCGGAGATCGGGGCGACACCCTTCGGGGTACGGGCCTCGAAGAGCTCGACGACACGCGGCAGACCCTGGGTGATGTCGTCACCGGCCACACCACCGGTGTGGAAGGTACGCATCGTCAGCTGGGTACCGGGCTCACCGATGGACTGGGCGGCGATGATGCCGACCGCCTCACCGATGTCGACCAGCTTGCCGGTGGCCAGCGAGCGGCCGTAGCACATGGCGCAGGTGCCGACGGCGGACTCACAGGTCAGGACCGAGCGGGTCTTGACCTCCTCCACGCCGGCCTTGACCAGCTGGTCGATGAGCACGTCGCCGAGGTCGACGCCCGCCGGGGCGAGCACCTTGCCGTCGACGACGATGTCCTCGGCGAGGCAGCGTGCGTAGACCGAGGTCTCCACGTTGCCGACCTTGGCGAAGACGCCCGCCGCGTCGCGCTCGGCGATCTTCAGCTTGAGGCCGCGCTCGGTGCCGCAGTCCTCCTCGCGGATGATCACGTCCTGCGAGACGTCGACCAGACGACGGGTGAGGTAACCCGAGTCGGCGGTACGCAGGGCGGTGTCCGCCAGACCCTTACGGGCACCGTGCGTGGAGATGAAGTACTCCAGCACGGACAGGCCCTCACGGAAGGACGCCTTGATGGGACGCGGGATCGTCTCGTTCTTGGCGTTCGACACCAGACCACGCATACCGGCGATCTGACGCATCTGCATCATGTTGCCTCGGGCGCCCGAGTTCACCATCATCGAGACCGGGTTGACCTTGGGGAAGTTCTCCGCCATGGCCTCGGCGACCTTGTTGGTCGCCTCGGTCCAGATGCCGATCAGCTCGTTGGTGCGCTCTTCCTTGGTGATCAGACCGCGCTCGTACTGCTTCTGGACCTTCTCGTCCTTGGCCTCGTACGAAGCGACGATCTCCTTCTTCGCGTCCGGGACGACGACGTCGGAGATGGCCACGGTCACACCGGAACGGGTCGCCCAGAAGAAGCCGGACGACTTCAGGTTGTCGAGCGTCGCCGCCACGATCACCTTGGGGTAGCGCTCGGCGAGGTCGTTGACGATCTCGGAGAGCTGCTTCTTGCCCACCTCTTCGTCGACGAACGGGTAGTCCTCGGGCAGCAGCTCGTTGAAGAGCGCGCGGCCCAGCGTGGTGTGCAGACGGAACGGGTCGCCCTGCTGCCACTCGCCCGCGGTGTCGGACTCGCCCTCCTCGGCGGCCGGCGGGGTCCAGCCGCGCGGCGGCATGGTCCCGACCGGGAAGCGGATGTCCACCTCGGCCTGGAGCGAGAGCTCACCGGCGTCGAAGGCCATGATCGCCTCGGCGACGGACGCGAAGGAGCGGCCCTCGCCCTTGGGGTTGCGGCCCTCGGCGTCGGTGGTGAGGAAGAACAGACCGAGGACCATGTCCTGGGTCGGCATCGTCACCGGACGGCCGTCGGCCGGCTTGAGGATGTTGTTCGAGGAGAGCATCAGGATGCGCGCCTCGGCCTGCGCCTCCGCGGAGAGCGGCAGGTGGACGGCCATCTGGTCACCGTCGAAGTCCGCGTTGAACGCGGTGCAGACGAGCGGGTGGATCTGGATGGCCTTGCCCTCGACCAGCTGCGGCTCGAAGGCCTGGATGCCCAGGCGGTGCAGGGTGGGCGCACGGTTCAGCAGGACCGGGTGCTCCGCGATGACCTCTTCGAGCACGTCGTACACGACCGTGCGGCCGCGCTCGACCATGCGCTTGGCGCTCTTGATGTTCTGCGCGTGGTTCAGGTCGACCAGGCGCTTCATCACGAACGGCTTGAAGAGCTCCAGCGCCATCGCCTTCGGCAGACCGCACTGGTGCAGCTTGAGCTGCGGACCGACGACGATCACGGAACGCGCGGAGTAGTCCACGCGCTTGCCGAGCAGGTTCTGACGGAAGCGGCCCTGCTTGCCCTTGAGCATGTCGCTCAGGGACTTCAGCGGACGGTTGCCCGGACCGGTGACCGGCCGGCCACGACGGCCGTTGTCGAACAGCGCGTCCACGGCCTCCTGGAGCATGCGCTTCTCGTTGTTCACGATGATCTCGGGCGCGCCGAGGTCGAGAAGCCGCTTCAGGCGGTTGTTGCGGTTGATGACGCGGCGGTACAGGTCGTTCAGGTCGGAGGTCGCGAAGCGGCCACCGTCCAGCTGCACCATCGGACGCAGGTCCGGCGGGATGACCGGCACGCAGTCGAGCACCATGCCCTTGGGGCTGTTGCTGGTCTGCAGGAACGCGGAGACGACCTTGAGGCGCTTGAGCGCACGGGTCTTCTTCTGGCCCTTGCCGGTGCGGATGATCTCGCGGAGCTTCTCGGCCTCCTCCTCGAGGTCGAAGGACTCCAGCCGCTTCTGCAGCGCGGCGGCGCCCATCGAGCCGTCGAAGTACGTGCCGAAGCGGTCACGCAGCTCGCGGTAGAGCATCTCGTCGCCCTCGAGGTCCTGGACCTTGAGGTTCTTGAAGCGGTTCCACACCTCGTCGAGGCGGTCGATCTCGCGCTGGGCGCGGTCGCGGAGCTGCTTCATCTCGCGCTCGGCGCCGTCGCGCACCTTGCGGCGCACGTCGGCCTTGGCGCCCTCGGCCTCGAGCTCGGCGAGGTCGTTCTCGAGCTTCTTGGCGCGGGCCTCGAGGTCCGCGTCACGGCGGTTCTCGATCTGCTGGCGCTCGACGGAGACGTGGGCCTCCAGCGAGGACAGGTCGCGCTGACGACGCTCCTCGTCCACGTACGTGATCATGTACGCGGCGAAGTAGATGACCTTCTCGAGGTCCTTCGGGGCGAGGTCGAGCAGGTAGCCCAGCCGCGACGGAACGCCCTTGAAGTACCAGATGTGGGTGACGGGGGCGGCGAGCTCGATGTGGCCCATCCGCTCACGGCGCACCTTGGCGCGGGTCACCTCGACGCCGCAGCGCTCACAGATGATGCCCTTGAAGCGGACACGCTTGTACTTGCCGCAGTAGCACTCCCAGTCCCGGGTGGGACCGAAGATCTTCTCGCAGAAGAGCCCGTCCTTTTCCGGCTTGAGCGTGCGGTAGTTGATCGTCTCGGGCTTCTTGACCTCGCCGTGGCTCCACTGACGGATGTCGTCCGCGGTGGCCAGGCCGATCCGGAGCTCGTCGAAGAAGTTGACGTCGAGCACTATGCGTCAATCCCTCTCAGGGTTGTAAGTCTGTGGTCTGAAACGGGGGTCGCGGGATCGGCGGGGGGCCGGCCTGTCGGGCAGGCCCCCCACCGGACTCCCGTCAGACCTCTTCGACGCTGCTCGGCTCGCGCCTGGACAGGTCGATGCCGAGCTCCTCCGCAGCGCGGAAGACGTCCTCGTCGGTGTCACGCATCTCGATGGACATGCCGTCGCTGGACAGCACCTCCACGTTGAGGCACAGGGACTGCATCTCCTTGATGAGCACCTTGAAGGACTCGGGGATGCCGGGCTCAGGGATGTTCTCGCCCTTGACGATGGCCTCGTAGACCTTCACGCGGCCGGTCACGTCGTCGGACTTGATGGTCAGCAGCTCCTGGAGCGCGTAGGCGGCGCCGTAGGCCTCGAGGGCCCACACCTCCATCTCGCCGAAGCGCTGGCCACCGAACTGGGCCTTACCACCCAGCGGCTGCTGGGTGATCATCGAGTACGGGCCGGTCGAGCGGGCGTGCAGCTTGTCGTCGACCAGGTGGTGCAGCTTGAGGATGTACATGTACCCGACCGAGATCGGGTCCGGGAACGGCTCGCCGGAGCGGCCGTCGAACAGCCTCGCCTTGCCGGACGGCAGGACCATGCGGTTGCCGTCGCGGTTCGGGATGGTGTGCTGCAGCAGGCCGGCGAGCTCGTCCTCACGCGCACCGTCGAAGACCGGGGTGGCGACGTTGGTGCCGGGCTCGACGGCGTCGGCGCCGATCGCCTGGAGGCGACGGGCCCACTCGTCGGCCAGGCCGGAGACGTCCCAGCCGCGGCTGGCGAGCCAGCCGAGGTGGATCTCCAGCACCTGTCCCGGGTTCATTCGGGACGGCACACCCAGCGGGTTGAGGATGATGTCGACCGGGGTGCCGTCCTCCAGGAACGGCATGTCCTCGATCGGCAGGATCTTCGAGATGACGCCCTTGTTGCCGTGACGGCCGGCGAGCTTGTCACCGTCGGTGATCTTGCGCTTCTGCGCGACGTAGACGCGGACCAGCTGGTTCACGCCCGGCGGCAGCTCGTCGCCCTCCTCGCGGTCGAAGACGCGCACGCCGATGACCTTGCCGGTCTCGCCGTGCGGCACCTTCAGCGAGGTGTCACGGACCTCACGGGCCTTCTCACCGAAGATCGCGCGCAGCAGGCGCTCCTCCGGGGTCAGCTCGGTCTCACCCTTGGGCGTGACCTTGCCGACCAGGATGTCACCGGCGATGACCTCGGCGCCGATGCGGATGATGCCGCGCTCGTCGAGGTCGGCCAGGACCTCCTCGGAGACGTTCGGGATGTCCCGGGTGATCTCCTCGGGGCCGAGCTTGGTGTCACGGGCGTCGACCTCGTGCTCCTCGATGTGGATCGAGGAGAGGACGTCGTCCTGCACGAGGCGCTGCGACAGGATGATCGCGTCCTCGTAGTTGTGACCCTCCCACGGCATGAACGCCACGAGCAGGTTCTTGCCGAGGGCCATCTCGCCGTTCTCGGTGGCCGGGCCGTCGGCGAGGACCTGACCGGTGATGATCCGGTCGCCCTCGTTGACGATGACCTTCTGGTTGACCGAGGTGCCCTGGTTGGAGCGGGAGAACTTGGCCAGGCGGTACGTGATGTACGTGCCGTCGTCGTTGGCCGTGGTGATGTAGTCCGCGGAGACCTCCTGGACCACACCGTCCTTCTCGGCCTTGACCACGTCGCCGGCGTCCACGGCGGAGCGGTACTCCATGCCGGTGCCGACCAGCGGGGCCTCGCTCTTGATGAGCGGCACGGCCTGACGCATCATGTTGGCGCCCATGAGGGCACGGTTGGCGTCGTCGTGCTCGAGGAACGGGATCATGGCGGTCGCGACCGACACCATCTGGCGCGGCGAGACGTCCATGTAGTCCACGTCCTCGGGGCCGACGTAGTCGACCTCGCCGCCCTTGCGGCGGACCAGCACGCGGGCCTCGGCGAAGCGGAGCTCGTCCGTCAGCGGCGCGTTGGCCTGCGCGATGACGAAGCGGTCCTCCTCGTCGGCGGTCAGGTAGTCGACGTCGTCGGTGACCTGGCCGTCGATGACCTTGCGGTACGGGGTCTCGACGAAGCCGAACGCGTTGACCCGGCCATAGGAGGCGAGCGAGCCGATCAGACCGATGTTCGGGCCTTCGGGCGTCTCGATCGGGCACATGCGGCCGTAGTGCGACGGGTGGACGTCACGGACCTCGAAGCCGGCCCGCTCACGGGAGAGACCACCCGGACCCAGCGCCGACAGACGGCGCTTGTGGGTGAGACCCGACAGCGGGTTGTTCTGGTCCATGAACTGCGACAGCTGGCTGGTGCCGAAGAACTCCTTGATGGAGGCGACGACCGGCCGGATGTTGATCAGGGTCTGCGGCGTGATCGCCTCGACGTCCTGGGTGGTCATGCGCTCGCGCACGACGCGCTCCATACGGGCGAGACCCGTACGGACCTGGTTCTGGATCAGCTCGCCGACGTTGCGCAGGCGGCGGTTGCCGAAGTGGTCGATGTCGTCGGTCTCGACGACGATCGAGGCACCCGAGTCGCCGACCGTCTCGGTCTCGCCGGCGTGCAGCTTCACCAGGTACTTGATCGTCGAGATGATGTCCTCGACGGTCAGGATCCCGGCGTCCAGCGGGGCGTCGGCACCCAGCTTCTTGTTGACCTTGTAGCGGCCGACCTTGGCCAGGTCGTAGCGCTTGGGGTTGAAGTACAGGTTCTCGAGCAGCGTCTGCGCGGCCTCACGGGTCGGCGGCTCGCCCGGACGCAGCTTGCGGTAGATGTCCAGCAGCGCGTCGTCCTGGCCCTGGGTGTGGTCCTTCTCCAGGGTGGCGCGGATGGACTCGTAGTCGCCGAACTCCTCGAGGATCTGCTCGGTGGTGTAGCCGAGCGCCTTGAGCAGGACGGTGACCGACTGCTTGCGCTTGCGGTCGATGCGGACACCGACCATGTCGCGCTTGTCGATCTCCATCTCCAGCCAGGCACCCCGGGACGGGATGATCTTGGCGGAGAAGATGTCCTTGTCGGACGTCTTGTCGATCGACGAGTCGAAGTAGACACCGGGGGAACGGACCAGCTGGGACACAACGACACGCTCGGTGCCGTTGATCACGAAGGTGCCCTTGTTGGTCATGAGCGGGAAGTCGCCCATGAAGACCGTCTGGGACTTGATCTCGCCGGTCTCGTTGTTGGTGAACTCGGCGGTGACGAAGAGCGGAGCCGCGTACGTGAAGTCGCGCTCCTTGCACTCGTCGATGGAGTTCTTCGGGGGCTCGAAACGGTGGTCGCGGAAGGTCAGCGACATCGACCCGGAGAAGTCCTCGATCGGGGAGATCTCCTCGAAGATCTCCTCCAGACCGGACTTGGTGGGGACGTCCTGACCTGACTCCAGAGCCGCCTCGACGCGAGCCTTCCACGCGTCGTTGCCGAGCAGCCAGTCGAAGCTCTCGGTTTGCAGCGCCAGAAGGTTCGGAACCTCGAGGGGCTCCCTGATCTTTGCAAAGGAGATGCGCAGCGGGGCGGTGCTGGCACCGTTGTTCGTATTCGCGGTCGAGGCAGTGCGCGAGGCGGCCAAGAGGGGGTCCTTCCGAGGGCTCGGACTCACTACGCGCGTACCGGCCCCCCGCAGAAGGGAGGAAGAGAGGACAACGTCCCAGGTCGGAACGGTCCGGCCTTCCAGGCTCGAGCGAGGGCAGACCCCTGGTGACGGGCAGGGGGCAGCTAACAGGCAGCGCAAAGGGTCAGTGTAGCCACATGGCCCACTGATGTCCAGTGCGGGTATGCGCGAACCCCACGACCGCCGTTGTCCCTCGCTGTTCTCACCTTGTCTCGACACCGTCTCGACGACGCCTTCGGCGGGAGCAATACCCCCTGCCGTCAACGCACGGTGATACTGCCCTCTTCGCCGCCGATCCATGCCTCGGATACGGATCGTGTCGCGGCGCGAACTGAGAATCGCGCGCCGCGTGCGGTTCGTCAAGGGCTCCCCGCCGTCCGGCTCTCTCCTTGCGGCGCGCTGCCACGGCCTCCGGAAAGCACTGCTTGCGGGTCTCCCCCAGGCACGGCGAAGATCACCATACCCCGAGCCGCCGACACTGCAAGGAGCCCGCCGGAGGGCTCGTGAAACGCCGAAGAGCGACCACCCACTTGGGTGATCGCTCTTCGGTGCGTCAGCGTTACAGCCCGCTCACGCGGCGGCTGTAACGGCCGATGCGGGGTCCCTGCGGACCCGTGAGGTCACTTGACCTCGACGGAGGCGCCGGCGCCCTTGAGGGACTCGGCGGCCTTCTCCGCGGCCTCCTTGTTGACCTTCTCGAGGACGGGCTTCGGGGTGCCGTCCACCAGGTCCTTGGCCTCCTTCAGGCCGAGGGAGGTCAGCTCGCGCACGACCTTGATGACCTGGATCTTCTTGTCGCCGGCACCGGTGAGGATGACGTCGAACTCGTCCTTCTCCTCGACGGCCTCGGCGGCGCCACCAGCGGCACCACCGGCGACGACGACCGGCGCGGCAGCGGCGGCGGTGACGTCGAACTTCTCCTCGAAGGCCTTCACGAACTCGGAGAGCTCGATGAGGGTCATCTCCTCGAACTGGGCAAGCAGGTCTTCCTGGCTGAGCTTCGCCATGATGGCGGTCCTTCCACTCAATCGGCAGGTGGTGCCGGGATGTACTGGGTGAGGCGGGCGTACGTTGGGCCCGCTGTTGATCTCCGCCGCCGCGAGGCTCGCGCTTCTAGGCGACGAGGATCAGAAAGCGAGCCGAATTACTCGGCACCGCCCTGCTCGTCCTGCTTGGCACGAAGCGCGTCCACGGTGCGGACGAGCTTCGACGGGAGCGCCTGGAAGAGCGAGGCAGCCTGAGACTGCTTGCCCTTGAACGCACCGGCCAGCTTGGACAGCAGAACCTCGCGGGACTCGAGGTCCGCAAGCTTCTTGATCTCGTCGGCGGACAGCGCCTTGCCGTCAAGGACACCGCCCTTGATGACGAGATTCGGGTTCTCCTTGGCGAAGTCACGGAGACCCTTCGCCGACTCCACCGGGTCACCGGTGACGAAGGCGACCGCCGTCGGACCGTTGAACAGGTCGTCGAGCGAGGAGATCCCGGCCTCGTTGGCCGCAATCTTGGTCAGCGTGTTCTTCACCACGGCGTACTGGGCGTTCTCACCGAGCGAACGGCGCAGCTGCTTGAGCTGAGCCACGGTGAGACCGCGGTACTCGGTCAGCACGGCGGCGTTGGAGCTGCGGAACGCGTCCACGAGCTCGGCAACCGCGGCAGCCTTGTCGGGCCTCGCCATAGAGCCTCGGCCTCCTTCCGGGTGATTCGGACCGCGCGGACCCGAAGGAGGACTGGGAAAAACGAAACGCCCCATGCGCAGGCGCACGGGGCTCAGCTCGACCGTCGCGGCGTGTGCCGCTCCGGGAACTCATCCACAGTCACCTACGCGGGTCGTCCGCACTTCAGCGGATCCTTCGGCCACCGCACCCTCATGCGAGCGCACGGCAACGACCAGCGGTCTTTGGCTTCCTCGGAAGCGTACGCGAGTCCCCCTCCCCGGAGCAAATCCACCCCGAAGCCCCTGCGCAGCGCCCCCGCTCCCTCCCCGCCGGCGGCGGCCCCACCGCGGCGCGCCCGGATCACGCCCTCCCACGCCGCGGCAATCGTGCCGCCGGGGCGATGCACAGACCACGCCCTCCCGTCTGCGGGCCATCGCGCCGCTGAGGCGATGCGCTGGCCGTCCCCGTTCCCGTCTGCGGGCAATCGTGCCGCTAAGGGCGGCAAGGGTGGGCGCAGGGCCTCACGTGCGCACGCGACGGCTCGCCCCTCGGAACGTAAGCCCCTCTGGGAAGGGGGCGGGTCGGGGGATGAACGGTGCTGTCCGCCCAGAACCTGGCTTGGGCACGCCGCAGTGAGGTCACGTGCATACGGCACCGCCCGCTTGCGCGTGGTCAAGCGGACCGCTCGCCGCGGAGGCGCCGCCCTGCGCCCGCCCTCCCCCAAGCTCTCGGCTTCGCTCGAGCAGTGGGTACCCCCATCGCCCCCTGGGCGGCCCAGCCGCCCGCAGAAGGTCGGGCAGGCGCCCGCACAACGGCGGGGCACGCGCCC
>NZ_JACADT010000110.1:0-9987 GCF_013421635.1 Streptomyces sp. UH6
CGGCGAACGCGGCGCTCTGCGGGCTGGAGCCGACCAGCCAGAACGGCGGGCGGCCCTCGGGCGTCGGCACGGCCCGCACCGCGGCCCCCTCCCGGCCCGGACCGAAGTACCCCTCCAGCTCGGCGAGCCGCGAGGAGAAGTCGTCGCCGGCCGCCGGGCCGTAGCCGCGCAGCCGCTCCGCGGCGTTCATGTCGGCGCCCGAGGCGCGCCCGATGCCCAGGTCGACGCGCCCCGGGTACAGGGACTCCAGGACGCCGAACTGCTCGGCCACCACCAAGGGGGCGTGGTTGGGCAGCAGCACGGCGCCCGAGCCGACCCGGATGGAGCCCGTGACCGCCGCGATCTGCCCCGCCAGGACGGCCGGGGCCGACGTGGCGAGGCTGGGCGTGTTGTGGTGCTCGGCGACCCAGTAGCGCAGGTAGCCGAGCCGCTCGGCGTGCCGGGCGAGGTCGAGGGCGTTGCGCAGCGAGTCCGCCGCGGACGACCCGCGCCACACCGGAACGGTGTCGAGGACGGACAGGTGGACGCGCGAGAAGTCGGCCATGAAGAGCAGCTCCGTTTCCTGCTTGACACTCATGCTTGACCCGGGGATCCAGAAAATTGAACTGGTCAGTTCAACGTGATGGGTCGGACGGTAGCATGGGGCCATGACGCCAGGCGACACGAACAGCGCACCCGACCGCCCGACCGGCCGCGGCCGGATCGACAAGCGCCGCGCGATCCTCGACGCGGCCATCCGCGTCTTCGCGCGGGAGGGGTACGTCCAGGCCGGCCTCGACGCCATCGCCGCCGAGGCCGGCGTCGCGAAGCCGACGATCTACAACCATTTCGGCGGCAAGGAGAACCTCTTCCGCGAGGCCGTCCTGGAGGCCACGCAGCGTTCCAGTGCCAAGACCCTGGCCGCGCTGGAGGGCTTCCCCACCCCCGGGCCCGACGACCCGCGCACCGACCTGCGCAGCGAACTCGAAGGCGTCGCCACCCGCCTGGTGCAGTGCTTCCGCGACGAGAACTCCTGGGCGCTGCAGCGCCTCCTGTACGCCGAGACCGTGCGGTTCCCCGCCGTCTTCGACGACTGGAGGGCCACCGGCCCCGCCAAGGTGTCCGACGCCCTCGCCGGCCGGCTCGCCCGGCTGGCCAACGCGGGCCGGCTCAGCATCGCGGAACCGGACCGCGCCGCGGGCCAGTTCCTCGCACTCATCGCCGACGACATGCCCATGCTGTCGGCCCTCGGAACCCGTCCCATCGACGACGAGGCGCTGCACGCGGCGGTGAAGTCGGGCGTCGAGACCTTCCTGCGGGCCTTCTCCCCGCGCGACGCGGAGGACGGGGAGGCGCCCGGCCCCGCGTTGAAGCCGGGCTAAAGCCGCTGCAAAGCGGCGCTGAGAGCTGTTTGTCGGCGCCGCGGCAGGCCACTTAGCGTCGTCGACGGACACGGCCCACCGAGCCGTCCGCCCCTCGTCGACCGCTGAGGAAGCTGACCATGCCCACTGCCCCGCCCGGCTCCCCCTCGCTCCTCGCCTTCCCCCAGCCACGCGCCTGCCCGCACCAGCCGCCGCCCGGCTACGACGCGTTGCGCGGGCAGGGCCCGCTGGCGAAGGTGGCCCTGTACGACGGCCGGGAGGTCTGGCTGGTCACCGGGTACGCGGAGGCGCGCGCCCTGCTCTCCGACCCCCGGCTGTCGTCCGACCGGACCCGGCCCGGCTTCCCGGTGCTGGCCCCGCGGTTCCGCGCCTCCGTGGCCCGCAAGCTCCCGCTCATCGCGCAGGACCCGCCGGTCCACGACGTGCACCGGCGGCTGCTCAACCCCGAGTTCAGCCTGAAGCATGTGCGGGGGATGCGCCCTCAGGTGCGGGAGATCGTCGACGGCTTCGTCGACCGGATGCTGGAGAAGGGCCCGCCGAGCGACCTCGTCGCCGACTTCGCCGTGCCCGTCACCTCCCTGGTGATCTCCCGCATGCTCGGCGTGCCGGTCGAGGACCAGCCGTTCTTCCAGGACGCCACCAGCCGGCTCATGCGCGCCACCGCGGAGGGGCCCTCGCAGCAGGCGGGCGGCGAACTCGCCGCCTACCTGGACCGTCTGGTCACCCGGCTGCGGACCGCGCCGGGCGACGGCGTGCTCGGCCGGCTGGCCTCCCAGGAGGTCGAGGCGGGGCGGCTCCCCCACGACGAACTCGTCCAGATCGCCCTCGTGCTGCTGGTCGCCGGCCACGAGACGACCGCCTCGATGATCGCCCTGGGCACCGTCGCCCTCCTGGAGCGGCCCGAGCGGCTGGCCGAGCTGCGCGCCGACCCGGACACGGTCCCCGGGGCCGTCGAGGAACTGCTGCGCCTGCTCGCGGTCACCGACCTCGCCGGCTCCCGCGTGGCCGTGGAGGACATCGAGATCGCCGGGCGCACCGACGGCCTGCTCGCGACGGACTTCTTCCACCTCGACACCATCGGCCTGCAACGCCTGTACGCCCTGTTCGTCATGGAGGTCCGCACCCGAACCGTTGACATCCTCGGCGTCACCCCCATCCCACCGCGGCCTGGACCGCCCAGCAAGCCCGACAACTCATGTGGCAACGCAGCGACCGGGCGGCCCGGTTCACCTACCTGATCCGGGACAGGGACACGAAGTTCACGGCCGCGTTCGACGCCGTCTTCACCAGCGAGGACATCGCCGTGACCAAGATCCCTCCGCGCAGCCCCAACGGCAACCCGCACGCCGAACGGTTCATCCGCTCAGTACGCGAGGAGTGCACCAACCGGCTGCTGCTCTACGACCGCGGCCACGCCGAGAAGGTCCTCCACGAGTACGCCCGACACTTCAACTACCACCGTCCCCACCAAGGCCGCAGCCAGCTCGCACCACTCGACGACCCGAACGTCATACCTCTGCCCTCACCCCGGATCCAGCGCAGGCAAGCCGTCGACTGCCTCATCAACGAGTACCGCCCGGCAGACTGATCGCTCAGCGAAGCCGCTGGTCAAGCCGGGTGAAGCAATAATGGAGCGGTACGGGGTGCTGCACTCGGTGAGGACGATACTCGCCAACCCCAGGTACACCGGACGCCAGGTCTGGAACCGACAGCGCACCGACCACGACCTCATCGACCCGGACAACACCTCACTTGGCCACCGTGACGTCACCCGGTGGAACACCACCGCCGACTGGATCATCTCCACCCGCCCTGCCCACCCCGCGCTTGTCAGCGAGGCAGACTTCGTCGCAGTCCAGCAGATCCGCACCCACCAGCAGCCGGCACCGGGCCGGACCTACCATCTGGCGGAACTGCTGTGCTGCGGCATCTGCGGGCGTCGCATGGAATCGCACTGGGTCCATCAGCACCCCGGCTACCGATGCCGTCACGGGCACACCAGCGCCGCGCGCCCCAACCCGGCCCGCACGCCGAACGCCTACGTGCGCGAGGACCAGGTCCTCCCCCGCCTGCCCGCCCTGCACCTGCGCCTCACCGGCCACGTCGACACGGCCAGGCACGAGTCCGCTCACCCGGACCCGGTGTCGCCGCCCACGGTCGAGCAGGCCGTCGCCCATCTCCGCGACGAGGAGATCACCCTCGTTTACGACCCCGCGGCCAGGACCCTGACCGCGGACACACCCCGAGCAGAATGGATCACTATCGGCTGACGAACCGCGAGACAGGCAGAGACCGGAGGAAGAGAGGAGAACGCCAGGAGGCCGGAAACGCAGAACACCCGCCCCGGCCGGAAGCCGATGCGGGTGCCGATCACCCCTGCCCGGGCACCGGGCCCCGTGGGGCAACTGTGTGTCCGAGTGAGTTGCGCGCCAAGGATACGCTCGTGGTCGCACAGGGACATCTCGATCTCGATACAGGGGCATCCGTTTCCGCGTCGCGCTGACCCACCTCCGATCGGGCCGGACGCCAGCGCCTGTACGCCATGTCCCGCAACCGGCACCGCCCCCATCATGTCCTCACAGGCACCGCCCCGCCCGCAGCCAACTGCGCGATCATGACGGCATGGACATAGTCACCAAGGTGCAGCGGCGCTTTCTCTTCACCCGAGGGTCGGCCGCGCGCAGCGTCGCCCGAAAAATGACAGAGGAGGGGTGCCGGTCGGTGACGATCCGGGAACCAGGCGACACCCGTCAGTTCTGGGGCGTCGACTCAACCGCCGTGTACCCGGTGCCGGGCGACGATCCGAAGCTGCTGTCACCGTTCATCCAGCAGGAAACGCACCGCCTTGCCGCGCGGGCCCGCGGTCGTGGCGGAATGCTGATTCTGCACTGCACCGTACGCACCTCACCGGACGACGACCCGGCCGCCGCCACCATGCCCCTCCCCGATCCTCTCCCGCTCGGTCCCCCGCAGCCGCCGCCCGCCCCGGCATGGGCCGATCTGCACTTCGGCGACCCAGGGACGGAGGTGTCCGCGGCGATCGACCTCGCCCGCCGGATGTACGCCACCGTCGCGCCACCCTCGACGCTGGTCCACCTCACCGACGACGAGCTCGCCCAGGAGACCCTCGATGACTTCACCGAGGCCGACGGCACCCGCCACTTCCTCATGGACCTCGTGCAGACAGCCCATCACCTGCCCGCTGCGGACAGCGGCATCCGCTCGATCATCCCCCTGGTCACCGAGCTGGCCGGCTCCCCCGACATGTCACCGGGAGCCCGTGCAAGCCTGCTTCTCCTGCTCCTCGACTGCGTCTGCGAACAGGACGTCCACGCCGCCAACAACGCCGAATGGGCAGCACTGACCGGCAAGGACCTCAACATCCCAGGCCACATGACCGCGCAGCGGGACGAGGTCGTCGCACGAGTCCCCGCCCTACTGTCGCGATGGGACCTCGAAGGCGACGCCGTCCGCTGGGCAATCTCCGCGCTGGCCGCCTACTGCCCTACCCGAACCGCCGCCTCCGTTCGCCCCCGCCTCCCCGACATCCCGGTGCCACAGGGCACGGGCCGTGCCGACATCCTGGCCCTAATGGACGCCATGCTCGCTGAGGACACCCACGCCCTCCATACGGCACTCGCCCGCCTGGCCACCTGGCAGGAACAATGCCGTGAGCTGTTCGACAACCCGCACGTCCCCCCGGCCCTGGCCGCCCGGGCGGCGCTGGCCCACACCGTCGCCCGCGAGCTGGGCGCGGACGTGTGGCTGTGCTGACCGGCACGATGGACGAGACTGTACGAGTGATCATCCGACGTGAAACCCCTGCGGACGCTGCCGCCGTCCGCACGCTGACCTTGGCCACCTCGCATCACCCCCACTCCGAGAAGACGGAAGAACTGAAGCTGCGGGACGCCTTGCGAACCGGGGACGCCTGGATCCCGGCCCTCTCCCTGCTGGCCGAGGACGACGCGGGCGAACTCCTCGGCCACACCCTCGCCTGCCGGGGAAGCATCGGCTCCACGCAGGTCCCGGAACTCACCCTGCTCGGCGTGCTCCCCACCCACCGGCGACGTGGAGTCGGCTCCGCCCTCGTCCACGCCACCCTCGCCGCCGCGGACGCCCTCGACGTTCCCCTGGTCGTCGTCCTCGGCCCTCCCGACTTCTACCGCCGCTTCGGTTTCCGCCCGAGTACCGACCTCGGCATCGCCGGCCCTGAGCCCGGCTGGGGCGACTTCTTCCAGGTCCGCGCCCTGAACGCCTACCGGCCAGAGGTGCGGGGCGACTTCGTGTACCCGGCAGCCCACAGCTCATGACGCCTTCGGTCTGCTCCTGAAACCGAACCCCGTAGTGCCGCAAAACTCCTTCACCAGGTCTGACCACAAGGAATGAACCCGTCTAGCGTCCGGCATGATCGGTCTCGTGCTCGTACACATGACCTACCTGTTTGCCACTCGCATCCTCGCGTGGCTGGCCCTGATGTGTCGGTCCTCAGCCTTGAAGAACGCGAAGATATTGTTCCTCCGGCACGAGGTCGCGCTATGGCGCCGACAGGTCACCGCATCGAAGCCGACCTGGCCGGAGCGTGCCCTTCTCTCCGCACCTGCCGCCTGCTTGGACGCCATGCCAGGGCGGCCACCACCCGGGCCCCCAGCAGCAGTTGGTCGACGGCAGGCTGCGGGATCAGCAAGGATCCAGGCGCGGCGGCCTCTACCCGGCGCAGGGCGGACTGCCAGGGCAACCCGGTGACAGACGCAGCAGTTCGGCGCGACGTTCGGCGGCGGTTGTCTTCATGACTCGGAGTCCCTCAACACCGCGGAGCCGTACCGACACAGTGCGTGGCGGAGAGCCACGAGGAACATGCGGACCGTGCAGCGGTGCCGGCCGAGTTGGCTTCTCCACGGCGTGCTCGATGTCGGGCCGAGCACAGGGCAGGGACCCCGCCGAGCCCACCGCTCTGGATTTGACCACAGCGACCGGGGGCAGGCTCCCGGTCGCCGGGGTGACGCGCCGCCGCGTCACCCGAACGTTCGCAGGCGGGTTGATCGAAAACATCAAGGGGATCCTGTCTGCAGGTGGAACGCGCGGCCACCTCTGGTGCTCAAAGTGGCCAACTGGACGCGGCTCAGTCACATCGCCACGGGCTAGGCGCGGATCGGGGGCAGGTCGTAGCGGCTGACGGCCAGGTACGTCTCCGGGGTCGCCGCTTCGAGAAGACCCTCGTTGCCCTCCAAGTCGAGCTCCGGCTCCTGGGGACGGCGCAGCAGGTCGCTCCAGTCGCTCGTCGCACCCTGCTCGTAGGCGTCACGAAGAAGGGGGCGCAGCCGGGGACGGGCTTCCTCCTGCTGCTCGCGGAAGATCCGCCGCTGGGTGAGTCGCTGTTCTTCCTGAGGCTCGACGACTTCCTCACCTGTCGAATCCCCGGAACCGAGGTCCACCTCGGCATGTCCCGGAAGCTGTTTGCCGCCTGCGAGCGCCTCCACGAGGAAGATCTCGCCATCGCCCGGCGCACCCCGGGGCTGCGCGCCGAGGACCAGCTGGCCGTCGACCAGGGGCTCAGTAAGGATGCCCGAACCCAAGGCCAAAACAGCGCTCTACAAAGCCCTGGGCGTCACTGTCCGCTACGAAAACGCGACGAGGACCGCGACCGTCAGGTCGAGGCCCTCGCATGCGCATCGTTGGAGTGCGTGTCCGAGGGGGGACTTGAACCCCCACGCCCGATAAAGGGCACTAGCACCTCAAGCTAGCGCGTCTGCCATTCCGCCACCCGGACTAGGTGTTTCGCCGCGTTCGGGGCGTTCCCCTCGGCGACGTGGATAACCATACCAAGGATCGGGGGTGGGTTTCACCTGCATATCCGCTGGTGGGCGACGTGCAGTGGGGAACGCACGGAGAGTGATCGTCGACGGAGGCTGGGGCCGGGCGGCGCAGGTCGGTGCCGCTGCGCCGCCCGGAGCTGTGGGGTGCCGTGCCGGCGCCTCTCAGCAGGCGATGTCGGAGCTGCTGACGGCCACGTCGTCGAACCACAGGGTGTCGTCGCCGACGCCGTAGCTCTCCCAGCCGAGCCGCAGGCCGGTGGGCCGCGGGGCGGTGGTGCGGGACAGCCACTGCTGGTCGATGTCGCCCGTGGGAACGCCGTCGGCGTGCAGACCCGGTACCTGCTGGTCGTTGAGCCAGGTGTCGAGGTTGCCGTTCGACGTGTCGATCTTGAACTTCAGGCACTGCCAGCTGCCGGTCGGCAGGGGCTTGCTCTGCGCGACGCCGTTCGGGCTCTGGGCGGGCAGGGTGGCGTCGTCGATCTCACGGTTCCACTGCAGGGCGCTGTTCTGGCCGCCGATGCGCAGCGTCTTGCCGCCCTGGGAGCTGTCGGGCATGGAGACGAAGGAGACGTGGGCGGCGGGCAGCGCGGTGGTGTGGCGGACCCACATCTTGATGTACATCTGCGGGCCGACCGTGGAGAGGTCCTTGGTGTAGGAGAGGAAGGCGTGGTTGCAGTAGCCGGCCTTGCCGTCGACCCGGATCGACTTGCTGCCGGCGTGCGCGACCGAGCTGTCGACGGCGACCGTGCCGGTGCCCTGGCAGTCGGGGGCCTCGAACTTCCAGTCCCCGGAGGGCACGGTGCCGCTCTGGGTCTCGAAGCCGTCGCAGAACTTGGCGCCGCCGCATCCGCCGCCCGGCGGGGGCGTGGTGGGCGGGGGCGTGGTGGGCGGCGGGGTCGTCGGCGTGCCCGGGTCGGTCGGGGTCACGGCGCCGTTGCAGGCCACGCCGTTGAGCGTGAAGGCGGTCGGCGTGGGGTTGGCGGACTGGTAGCTGCCCTGGAGCCCGAACTCGGCGGAGGCGCCGGTGCCCAGGTTCGCGTTCCAGCCGGAGCCGGTGGCGGTCACGGTCCGGTCGTTCTGAGTGACGGTGGCGTTCCAGGAGGAGGTCACCTTCTGGTCACCGGCGTAGCTCCAGGCCAGGCGCCAGCCGGAGATGGCGTCGCCGAGATTGGTGACCTTGATGGCGGCGGTGTACCCGCCCGTCCACTGGTTCACGGTGTAGTCCACCCGGCAGCCCGCGGCGGCGGCACTGCTGGCGGGCGCCGCGACGAGGGCGGACAGGAGGAGACCGACGGCCGAGAAGGCCGCCAGGAACGCCGCTGTCCAGGGACGGTGGCGTAATCGTGGGAGAAGGGTGCGCACGGGGACCTCCGGTGTAGGGGGTGGCGGAGCGGTGGGAGCGCTCCCACAACATCACAGCGACTCCCGCGGTGCCCTGTCAACGCATGCACCGAGCATTTTGGACCGTCATTACACAGGGCACGGCACGCGGCGGGAGGCCCAGGAGGGGGCTGGTCAGTACAGGATGGGGCGGGTCACGGCATCAGGTGGTGGTCGGGGAAGTTCCCTGGGAGGCGTTCGCCCGCGGGGCCCTGGGTGACGGCACGGACCAGGAGGTCGCCGCCGACGAAGGCGCCGCGCCAGGACTGGCCGAAGCCGCCGAAGAGTTCGTCGCGGTCGCCGCGGGACCGGGGGCGGTTGTGGCCGGTCTTGAACGCGCGGATCTGCGGCGCCAGGCGCTCGTGGACGGACGGGTCGTCGGTGGAGAGGGTGGCGACCAGGGCGCCGTTGGAGGCGTTCATGGCGGCGAGGAGTTCGGCCTCGGTGTCGACGAGGACGATGGTGTCGACCGGGCCGAAGGGTTCGGCGTGGTGGAGCGGGGAGGACGGGGGCGGGTTGAGGAGGGTGACCGGCTGGACGTAGGCGGAGATGTCCTGACCGGGCAGGAAGCGGGCGGGGTCGTGGCTGCCGCGGTGGAGCGGGACGGCTCCGCGGTCGATGGCTTCGGCGACCTGGTCGTGGAGGTCCTTCGCCTTCGCGGCGTTGATGACCGGACCGAGGTCGAGGTCGGGGTAGGGGTCGTCGGGGCGCTCCACGGCCAGTGGGTGGCCGACGCGCAGGGACCGGACGGCGGGCAGGTAGGCGGCGAGGAACTCGTCGAACAGGGTGCGCTGGACGACGAAGCGCGGGTAGGCGGTGCAGCGCTGCTTGCCGTGGTCGAAGAGCGTGGGGATCACGGCGGACAGGGTGTCCCAGTCGCTGTAGTTCCAGACGCCCCAGGTGTTCAGGCCCTCCTGCTCGAGGATGTGCCGTTTGCCGAGGTCGGCGACGGCGGTGGCGACGGCGGCCCCGGTGTCGCGGCCTCCGACGAAGGAGACGCAGCCGATCTCCGGAGCACGGACCAGCGCGCGGGAGAGTTCGCCTCCGTTGCCGCTGACCAGGGTGACCGGGACGCCTTCGCGGGCGGCGAGCGCGCAGGCCAGGGTGAGGCAGGTGACGCCGCCGTCGGTGGGCGTCTTGGCGATCACGGCGTTGCCGGCCAAGGCCTGCACCAGCATGGCGTGGACCAGGACGCTCATCGGGTAGTTCCAGCTGGCGATGTTGGAGACCGGGCCGTCCAGCGGCGCCCGGCCGTCGAGCATGCGGTCGATGTTCTCGGTGTACCAGCGCACGCCGTCGATGGCGCGGTCGACGTCCGCGGTGGCCGGCCGCCAGGGCTTGCCGATCTCCCGGACGAGGAGGAGGGAGAGCAGGTCGCGGTGGTGGGCGAGGGCGTCGAGGGTGGCCGCGACCCTCGCCCGGCGTTCGGG
>NZ_JACADT010001100.1:0-1781 GCF_013421635.1 Streptomyces sp. UH6
CCTCGATCAGGTCGGCGGCACGACGGGTGCCGCCCTCCTCGGCCATCTCGGCGCGGATCGCGGCCAGCCGGGCCGCCACCTCCGGGTCGTCGACCAGGGCGAGAGCGGTGGCGCGCAGGGTCGCCGCGGTGGCCTCCTCGGTGGACACCTGCCGGGCGACGCCCAGGGCGACCAGCGTCTCGGCGTTGCCGAACTGGTCCGCCGCCTGGGGGACCGCGATCATCGGGGTGGCGCTCGCCATGCCCTCCTGGCTGCCTCCGGCGCCCGCGTGGGTGACGAACAGGTCCGCCTCGGCGAGCACCGCCCGCTGCGGGACCCAGTCGCGGACCTCCACGGTGGGCGGAACCTCGCCGAGTTCGGCGGGGTCGACGTGCTTGCCGATCTGCAGCACGGTGTGCCAGCCGGGCAGGTCGCCGAACGCCTTCACGCACTCGCGGTAGAACCCGGGCCGCCGGGTGAAGGCCGAGCCGAGCGACACCAGGACGACCTTGTCCGCCCCGGCCGGGCGCTCCCAGCCGCCCTGGGCCGCCGGGTCGTCCTGGCAGGCGCCGACGAACGTGTACACCTCCTCGTTCACCCGGTCGGCGTTGGGCTGCAGCGCACGCGGGATGAGGACCAGGGCACGGTCGGGGCGCCCGCCGAAGGAGTCGGGGTCCAGCGGCACGCCGTTGTCGTCCAGCCACTTCTGGAACCGGGCGTAGTAGGCCTGGCCGCGCGGCGTCTTCCGCGGCTCCTCCCAGAGCGGTTCGCCGACCTCCTTCTCGTACCCCTCCCAGGCCACCATGGCGGGGGAGAGGCAGACCGCCGGAACGCCCCAGCGGTGCGCGAGCACGCGGGCGGGGTAGGCGGCGATGTCGTACAGGACCAGATCGGGGCGGTCGCCCTCGTAGGCGGCCGCCAGCTGCGGGAGCGCCTGGATCGCGTCGTCGAGGAACGGCTCGACGTTGTCCAGCAGGGAGGAACCCCACGCCTCCGGCGGGTCCTCGGGCGAGGGCAGCGTGGAGGTCCACGGCGTGACCCGCGCCCCGGTGGCGGCGACCTTGCCGGCGAGTGCCGCGGGGATCGCGTAGCTGACGCGATGCCCGCGCCGCACCAGTTCGCGGATCACCTCCAGGCTCGGGTTCACGTGGCCGTGGGCGGCGATGGAGAACATGGCGATGTGTGCGGGGCGAGGGGTGGTCATGGGGCGAACCTAACGGGGCGTCGCGCACCCTTCACCTCATTTACGGCTCCGGCGCCGTCCCGGACTCCCGCTCCGGCACCGGCACCGGCGGAACCGAGCCGCTGCGGGCGCCGGGGTCGCGTGTGGCCGCCGCGGGGTCATGACAGGGGGCGGGCGCGGGCGGTGGGGACGACGACCGGGGAGCCGTCGCCGGGGGCGGTGAGGATGTCGGCGTCGACGCCGTAGAGGTCCTTGACGAGGCCGGCGGTGACGACGTCACGGGGCGCGCCCTCGGCGACGACCCTGCCGGCCTTCATGGCGACCACCCGGTCCGCGTACCGCGCCGCCAGAGCGAGGTCGTGCAGCACCATCACCACCGTGCGCCCCGCCGCCGCGACCTCGCGGACCAGCTCCAGCACCTCCACCGCGTGGCCGAGGTCGAGCGCGGAGGTCGGCTCGTCGAGGAGCACGACCGGCGTCTCCTGGGCGAGCACCACCGCCAGCCAGCACCGCTGCCGCTGACCGCCGGAGAGACGGTCCACCCGGCGGCCGGCCAGCTCCAGCGTGCCGGTGGCCTGAAGCGCGGCCCGCACCGCCGCCTCGTCCTCGCGGGACCACT
>NZ_JACADT010001101.1:0-1780 GCF_013421635.1 Streptomyces sp. UH6
ACGCCGAACCGCAGACGCCGCCGCCCGCCTCCGCGCGGTGCCGCGGCAGGGTCGGCGTGTCCGTCCCCTCGACCTCGAAGCCGGCGTCCGCGATCATCTCCAGGTCCGCCCTGCCCGCCTGGCCCTCGCTGGTCAGGTAGTCGCCCAGGAAGATCGAGTTGGCCAGGTGCAGCGCCAGCGGCTGGAGCGTGCGCAGGTGGACCTCGCGGCCGCCGGCGAGCCGGACCTCGACGTCCGGGCAGACGAACCGCACCATCGCCAGGATCCGCAGCGCGCGCTGCGGGGTGAGGTTCCACTCCTCGGCCAGCGGGGTGCCCTCGAAGGGGATGAGGAAGTTGACCGGCACCGAGTCCGGGTCCAGGGCGCGCAGGGCGAACACCACGTCGACCAGGTCGTCGTCGGACTCGCCCATGCCGGCGATCAGACCGGAGCAGGCCGAGAGCCCCGCCCCGTGCGCCTTCTCGACCGTGTCGACGCGGTCCGCGTAGGTGTGCGTCGTGGTGATCTCGCCGTAGGTGCTCTCCGAGGTGTTCAGGTTGTGGTTGTAGGCGTCGGCGCCCGCCTCGCGCAGCCGCTCCGCCTGGCCGTCGGAGAGCAGTCCGAGACACGCGCAGACCTCGACGCCCTCGTTCCGGCCCTTCACCGCCTCGATGGTCCGCGAGACCCGGTCGACGTCCCGCTCGGTGGGCCCACGGCCGCTCGCCACCAGGCAGACCCGCTTGGCGCCGCCGGCCACCCCGGCGGCGGCCGCCTCGGCGGCCTCCTCCGGCTTGAGCCAGGTGTACTTGAGGATCCCGGCCGTCGACCCCAGCCGCTGCGAACAGTACGAGCAGTCCTCGGGGCAGAGGCCGGACTTGAGGTTGACCAGGTAGTTGAGCTTCACCCGGCGGCCGAACCAGTGGCGGCGCACGCGGCCGGCCGCGGCCACCACATCGAGCAGGTCGTCGTCGGAGGTCGCCAGCACGGCGAGGGCTTCTTCACGGGTCGGCGGCTCACGTCGGAGCCCCTTCTCCACCAGAACGTCGAGGAGGTCCATGGCTTGATCCTTGCCCACGAGCGGGGCCGGGCCAAGAAGGAAACGGACAAGAAGACGCCGTCCGGCGTGTGTGGATGACCACAGTTCGTGACCGGGCGACTGCGGCTAGGGTCGGTCGTTGCACGTGAACCACCAGGAAAAGGACCGGAACTGCCATGCAGCAGCCCCGCCAGGATCCCTTCGGCTGGATCGACGAGGAGGCGCGCCGCCGCGAACACGCGGGGCTGGTGAGGTCGTTGCGTCCCCGTGAGGCGGACGGCGGGGACGGCGGCGCCCCGCTCGACCTCGCGGGCAACGACTACCTCGGCCTCACCCGCCACCCCGAGGTGACCTCGGCGGCGGGGGACGCGGCGGCCCGGTGGGGGGCGGGGGCCACCGGTTCCCGTCTGGTCACCGGCACCACCGCCCTGCACACCGTGCTCGAGCGTGAACTCGCCCGTTTCTGCGGCTTCGAGGCCGCCCTGGTGTTCTCCTCCGGCTACGCGGCCAACCTCGCCGCCGTCACCGCGCTGGCCGCCCACCGGGACGGGCTGGTGGTCTCGGACGCCGCCAACCACGCCTCCCTCGTGGACGGTTGCCGCCTCAGCCGGGCCGAGACGGCCGTGGTGCCGCACGCCGAGCCCGGCGCGGTGCGCAAGACCCTCGCCGCGCATCGAGGCCGGCGGTCCCTGGTGGTGACCGACTCCGTCTTCTCGGTCGACGGCGACGCCGCCCCGCTGACCGCCCTCGCGGCGGTGTGCCGTG
>NZ_JACADT010001102.1:0-1779 GCF_013421635.1 Streptomyces sp. UH6
TGGCCGAGGCCGGCCGGGACTGGGAGGAGCGCGGCCGCCGGGTGAGCATCCTCGGCCACGAGGCGGCCAAGGAGGACGCCTGGCTGCTGGCCTGGCGCGCCGCCCGGCCCGGGGACGCGGACGCCGCGCTGGTCAACGCCGACTCGATGATCTACCTGGCCTGGGACATCCGGGGCAGCATGCAGGCCAAGAACACCACCCGCGAGCAGTTCGACGGCTTCCACCGGGTGCTGGCGCAGGCCCGCGAGGCGTGCGCCGAGGCCCAGGCGCTGGGCGGCGACGACCCCAACCCGTACGTGGTGGAGATGCCGCTGGCGATGGGTCTCGGCTACTCCCACAAGGACTTCGACGAGCTGTGGGACCAGGCCGTCCGGCGCGCCCCGCACCACCTCGGCGCCCACCAGTCCGCGCTCCAGTACTGGTGCGCCAAGTGGCGCGGCTCGCACGAACTGGCCCTCTCCTTCGCCCGGGAGGCCGCGGCCAAGGGCGCCCCGGGCCAGCTGCTGACGCTGGTCCTGCTGGAGGCCCACTTCGAGTTCGAGTTCGCCCACGACGACCTCGACGAGGACGAGTACTACAAGCGCCCCGAGCTGATGAAGGCGGTCGACGCGGCGCTCCTCGACCTCGCCGCCGCCGCTGCCGAGGCCGGCGACCCGAAGGCCCGGCGCCTGCTGCCGATGCGGCACATGCTCGCGTACATGCTGTACTGGCAGGACCGGTACGAGGCCGCGATCGAGCAGTTCAAGCTGATCGACGGCCACATCGGCACCGCCCCGTGGACCTACCTGGCCGGCAAGCCGCGCTTCGCCGAGCGGTACACCGCCATCCGGGACTTCGCGGCCGGACGCGTCCTGGAGGCGACGGAGGCGGGGACCGGGACCGCCTGACCCGACCGGTGCCACGGCGCGGCCCCGCCCTCCCGGCGCGTTCCCGGGGGCGGGGCCGTCCGCCGTCGCCCCGCTTCCGCGGCCGGGCGGGAGGAGGAATCCACGGCCCGCCCCGCGCGTTGTAGAAGCGAACACCGTGGAAGCGAACACCGTGGAAGCGAGACACCGCGGCGGACCGCCCGTCCGCCCACCCCACCCGACCCGGGAGGACCCCATGCTCTTCGGCCGCACGACGCCCGTGATGGTCACCGCCGACCAGGCCCTGCCCGGCCGCGCCGCGCCGGTCCTCACGCCCCAGGCCGCCGGGGCGCACACCGTCCTCGGCACCCCGCTGCTGGACCACCCCGAGGGCATGGCGACGGCCGACTTCGCGCTGGGCTGTTTCTGGGGCGCCGAGCGCAAGTTCTGGCAGCTCCCGGGTGTGTGGACCACCCTCGTCGGCTACCAGGGCGGCTTCACCGAGAACCCCACCTACGAGGAGGTCTGCTCGGGCCTCACCGGTCACACGGAGACCGTCCGGGTCGTGTACGACCCCGACGTCCTCTCCTACGAGGACCTCCTGAAGACCTTCTGGGAGGCCCACGACCCCACCCAGGGCCACCGCCAGGGCAACGACGTCGGCACCCAGTACCGCTCCGCGGTCTTCACCCACACCCCGGCGCAGGCCGCGGCCGCCGAGGCCTCCCGCGCCGCCTACCAGCGGGTCCTCACCGAGGCCGGCTACGGCGCGATCACCACGGAGATCGCACCGGCCGCCGGCCACCCCTTCCACCCGGCCGAGCTGTACCACCAGCAGTACCTCTCCGACGCCAAGAACCCCAACGGTTACTGCGGCATCGGCGGCACGGGCCTGTCCTGCCCGGTGGGCGTCGCCCCCGCCCCGGACACGGCG
>NZ_JACADT010001103.1:0-1775 GCF_013421635.1 Streptomyces sp. UH6
GGCGCTCAGACGGTCGCGTCGGGCACCGGGAGGACCCCGACCCCCTCCCGCCGCTCGAAGATCAGGTGCGTCTCCGTCTGCCGCACCACCCGGTGGACGGTGACGTGCTGGAGCACGAAGTCCCGCAGCGCCTCGGCGTCCTCCACCGCGACGTGCAGGTAGAAGTCGTCGGCCCCGGCCACGTGGAAGACCTGGATGACACCGGGCGTGCGCACCAGGCTCGCGTAGAGCCGGTTCACGTGCTCCGCGTTGTGCCGCTCCAGCCGCACCTTGATGAGCGCCTGGAGCGGGTGCCCCAGCGCCGCCAGGTCGAGCCGCAGCGTCGTCCCCTCCACCACGCCGCGCTCCCGCAGCGCCCGCACCCGGTAGGCGCAGGTCGACTCGGCGAGACCCAGGCGGCGGGCGAGGGCCTTGTTGGTCAGCTCGGGATCGTCGGCGAGCAGGCCGACGATCCTGCGGTCCAACTCGTCGACGAGTGGCCGCTGCTCTCGTTTTTTCAACGAAATCCCCTGGGCGACGGACGGCCGGTCTTGTCGGCGACCTCCGATGTCGCCGTGGTCGCCGCCGATTCTGCAGTGATCATGCTGCGATCCTGTTCCCGGTGCAACGCTCCCGCCATGGGCATCTCTTCCGAGCGCTTCGAGACGCTGGCCGTCCACGCGGGCCGCGCGGACCTCACCGGACTGGGCGTACACGCGCCCCCGATCGACCTGTCGTCCACCCATCCGCTCCCGGACATCGAGCGCGGCGGGGACTCCTACGAGTCGATGGCCGGCGGCGGCCGCCCGCTCCCCGACGGCGGCGCCGTCTACCAGCGCCTGTGGAACCCGACCGTCGCCCGCTTCGAGTCCGCCCTCGCCGACCTCGAACAGGCCGAGGCGTCGGTCGCCTTCGCCTCCGGCATGGCCGCCACCACGGCCGCGATCCTCGCCACGACCGGTGGGAGCGGCAAGCGCCACGTCGTCGCCGTCCGCCCCCTGTACGGCGGCACCGACCACCTGCTGGCCTCCGGTCTGCTCGGGGTCGAGGCGTCCTTCTGCGGCCCCGCCGAGGTGGCCGACGTCCTCGCCGCCCGCCCGGACACCGCCCTGGTGATCCTGGAGACCCCCGCGAACCCCACCCTGGACCTGGTCGACATCGCCGGCGTCGTACGGCAGGCGGGCGCGGTCCCGGTCATGGTCGACAACACCTTCGCCACCCCCGTGCTGCAGAACCCGGTCACCCTGGGCGCGGCCATGGTCCTGCACAGCGCCACCAAGTACCTGGGCGGGCACGGTGACGTCGTCGGCGGCGTCATCGCCTGCGACGAGACCACCGCCGAGGCGCTGCGCAGGGTCCGGGCGATCACCGGCGCCCTGCTGCACCCGCTGGCCGGTTACCTCCTGCACCGGGGCCTCGCCACCCTGCCGACCCGGGTCCGTGCCCAGCAGGAGACCGCCCGCGAGCTGGCCGGCCTGCTCGGCCGGCACCCCGCCGTGGAGCGCGTCTTCTACCCCGACCTGGACGCCGCCGTGCTGGCCGACGGCCGCACCGGCTCCCTGCGGCACCAGATGCGCGGACCCGGCGCGATGATCTCCGTCGCCCTGCGCGGCGGTTACGACGCCGCCGAGCGCCTGACGTCCTCGCTCTCCCTGTTCACGCACGCCGTCTCCCTCGGCGGCGTCGACTCCCTCGTCCAGCACCCGGCCGCGCTCACCCACCGCCCGGTCGCCCCCGAGGCCCGACCGGCGGCCAACGTGGTCCGGCTCTCCATCGGCCTGGAGTTCAGACGTGTG
>NZ_JACADT010001104.1:0-1774 GCF_013421635.1 Streptomyces sp. UH6
GCCACCACCAGGCCGCCGACGGCGGCCTTGACGCGTCTGCGCCGCGCGGCGTGGGCCCGGTGCCGGTCCAGGTCGGGGCCGGTACGCCAGCCCTGCGGCACCTCGCCCCGCGCCTCCTGTTCCCTGAGCCGCGCGGTCACCATGCGGGCTCGCGCGGAGGGCTCCTTCGGGGCCTCGCCGGCCGTTCCCTCGGCGCTCTCCCGCAGGAATCGGGCCAGTTCCTCGTCGGACAGGTGCTCGGACACGGTTCTCCCCTCCCTGGCCGCCTCGTGGTCGCGACCGAAGATCCAGAGCGGCAGGTTAGGGGACGTCGCCCGGTGGTCCGGCGAGGGGGTCTCCCCCGTCCTTGACAGCCGTCGGACGCACCGGCAGCATTCCGTATACCAGAAGTACAGTTCCACACAACGGAAGTCGGGTAGCGCGAACTACACGAGGGGTACCGCTCCATGGGTCTCGCCGGTCAGCGATACACCGTCAATCTCTCGATGCTCTTCACGGAGCTCCCGCTCCTGGACCGGCCCGCGGCGGCGGCCGCCGCGGGGTTCGGCGCCGTGGAGCTGTGGTGGCCGTGGCCCGGTGAACCGACGCCTGCCCCCGGGCGCCTGGACGCGCTGGGCGAGGCACTGGAGAAGGCCGGGGTGCACCTCACCGGACTGAACTTCTACGCCGGGCTGCTGCCGGGCCCCGACCGCGGCGCGCTGAGCCTGCCGGGTGCGGAGTCGGAGCGGTTCCGGGCCAACGTGGAGGCGGCCGTGGAGTTCGCCGGCCCGCTGGGCTGCCGGGCGCTGAACGCGCTGTACGGCAACCGGCTCGAGGGCGTCGACCCGGCCGAGCAGGACGAACTGGCGCTGGAGAACCTGGCGTTCGCGGCCCGCGCGGCGGACCGGATCGGCGCCGTGGTGCTGGTCGAGGCGCTCAACGGGCGGGAGTCGCCGCGGTATCCGCTGGTGTCGGCGGCCGGGGCGGTGGAGGTCGCGCACCGGGTCGACGAGCGCACCGGTCTCGGCAACTGCCGTTTCCTGATGGACCTTTACCACCTGGCGATGAACGGTGAGGACCTGCCCGCGGTGATCGACCGGTACGCGCCGGTCACCGGCCACGTGCAGATCGCCGACCGGCCCGGCCGCGGCGCGCCCGGCACGGGGCGGCTGCCGCTGCCCCGTCTGCTGGAGCGGCTCCGCGCGGCGGGCTACGACGGGTGGGTGGGCCTGGAGTACGCGCCCGGCGCCCGGACGGGCGAGGAGGCGTTCGCCTGGCTCCCCCGCGAGGCACGCCGTCCGCGCCGGCACGACTGACAGTCACCCGAACGGCGGTTGGAGGACCGGATGGGCAACACGCTTCCCAGGGTCGCCTGGATAGGCCTCGGCATCATGGGCTCCCCCATGGCCGAGAACCTCCTGCGGGCCGGCTACCGGGTCACCGGCCACACCCTGGAGCCCGAGAAGCTCGCCCGGCTGGCCGCCGCGGGCGGGGTGCCGGCGGCCTCGGTGGCCGAGGCCGTCCGGGAGGCCGATGTGGTGATCACCATGGTCCCCGCCTCCCCCGAGGTGGAGGCGGTGGCCCACGGGCCGGGGGGCATCCTGCGGCACGCCCGTCCGGGGGCCTTGCTGATCGACATGTCCTCGATCACTCCGAGCACCTCGATGGAGCTGGCCCGGGCGGCGGCGGAGCGGGGGCTGCGGGTCCTGGACGCCCCGGTGTCCGGCGGCGAGGCGGGGGCCGTGGAGGGCACCCTGTCGGTCATGGTCGGCGGCCGCAGGGACGACTTCGACGC
>NZ_JACADT010001105.1:0-1774 GCF_013421635.1 Streptomyces sp. UH6
GGCCTTACTGCATCACGGCGAGGGCGAGGGCGCGCCGGGCACGCATCGACGCGCGCTCGGCCCTCCGCTGCATCCGCCGGGCGGCGACCATGCGGAGCGCGGGCCGGGCGAGCTCGGCCTCACGCATCCGCTCGTGCATATGCGCACGGGCCATGGCTTCTGGGATGAGTTGCATTTCTCGGGTCCTGTTCTGGCGCACCTCGGGCGCACCGGTGAGGGGGAAGTCTCGGGTGGCGGGCAGGGAACCTGCGGGCTCGTGGGTGGACGGCTTCATCGGGGCCTGTTTCCGGGGATCGTGCGTGTGGGGAGCGTCGATGGTGCGGTGGCCGGTCATGCCGCGACCGGGTTCTTGCGCGGGCGGCCACGCGGCCGCTTGCGGGCGACCACGACGCCCTGGACGAACAGCTCGCCGCCCCAGACGCCCCAGGGCTCCCGGCGCTCCTTGGCGCCGGCGAGGCAGGCGTCCACCAGCGGGCAGGTACGGCACAGCGACTTGGCGTACTCCACGTCGGCCGGGGACTCCGCGAAGAAGACCTCCGGGTCGTTGGAGCGGCACGGGACCGGGGTGCCGAGGCCCTCGATGGCGTCGTCGAGAGCGGTCAGGGTGATGAGCGGAGTCAAGGAAAGGTCCTCCGTGAGGCCGGGCGGGGGGATGGTGTCGGAAGTCGGTACGGACGGGGCGTGCGCTTCGAGTTGCACGGGGTGTCTTCCTCGTCTGGTGTCGTCCGGCCGGTCGGCCGGTGGTGGGTACCGGTTGTTCTCTTGTCCCGAGGTCCTTCGGTCCGTCTCCCGTGTCCGGGGAAAACAGAAGGGCCGCGGATCCCGGATGGGGTTCCGCGGCCCTGAAGGCACCGGCCTGAGTACGTCAGGCTGGATCGCTCCAGGGTTCCGGCCCGCGGAGGGCCCACATCATCTGGGGGTGGTTCGTCGTCTGCTTGAGGGCTCCGGCACCGGCTGCCGCGTAGCCGAAGGCGTACGCCTGGGCCACTCCTGCTTCCAGTGCCTTGGTCGGTCGCTCGTCGCGGACGCGGACGGGAATGCCCGCGAAGGACGACTCGGACCGGTTGCCGGACACCAGGGCACCGAACAGCTCGGAGGCCGAAATCTTCGAGCCGGAAAGCTCGGAGGCGGACACACCGGTGCCACGGTCGAAGGCGAGAGTGCACAGCGAGGCGACGTGGTGATCGTTCTCCAGAACGGCGGTGCCCAGGGCACGCGTGGTGCTGATGCCGGTGGTGTTGGTCTTGCTGAACACTTCGATCGCCTCCTCTCGGCGTCTTCGGGACCGTGAACGGTCCGGCGGATACAGACGTCAGTACAGCACGGAGCGGAAGCCTTTTCGACAGGCTCCGTGTTCCGTGCTCTAGAACCTATGGGGCACTACGGGGAGCGCGCAAACTATTTTTGCGACGACTTCGCAACGGTGTGTCGCGGACCCGTTCAGTCCTCCTCCGCGCGGTCCTGACCGGCGCAGATGGCCAGCACGTCGGCGCCGTAACGATCCAGCTTGCGCATGCCGACACCGGGGATCCGGGCCAGCTCCACCGGATCCTCGGGCACGGTCTCCGCGATGGCGATCAGCGTCTTGTCGGTGAAGACGCAGAAGGCCGGCTGCCCGCTGCGCCGCGCCTGGACCTCGCGCCACGACCGCAGCCGTTCGTAGACGCCCTCGTCCATCTCGGACGGGCAGTCCTCGCAGCGCATCAGCTTCATCTCACCGGCGTCGGTGAGGGTGCGGCCGCAGACCTTGCAGCGGGCGACGGTGCGACGGGCC
>NZ_JACADT010001106.1:0-1772 GCF_013421635.1 Streptomyces sp. UH6
CGTCGACGTCCACCTGGTCCACCGTTTCCTCGATCGGGCTCTTCGCACGTCCGTCGTGCCCACCGGCGCAACAAGCGGCCCGGGCACCGGATTCCGCGCCACGGGGTGGCGGCGGTCACAGTGCGGGCGAGACCCCGCCCGCGGTCGCCGTGCCCGCGGTCGCCGCGTGCGGGCGGGGGCCGCGGGCGGGCGGGGGCCGCTCAGCGCGGGGTGAAGCCGAACGGCAGCTCCAGCCGGTGGGCGTGCAGCAGCGTCTCGTCGGCCAGCAGCTTCGGGGTCGGGCCGTCCGCGACGATGGTGCCGCCGGACAGGACCAGCGAGCGCGGGCAGAGCTCCAGCGCGTAGGGCAGGTCGTGGGTGACCATCAGGACGGTGACGTCCAGCGAGGTCAGGATCTCGGCGAGCTCCCGCCGGGAGGCGGGGTCCAGGTTGGAGGACGGCTCGTCGAGGACCAGGATCTCCGGCTCCATCGCCAGCACGGTGGCCACCGCCACCCGGCGGCGCTGCCCGAACGACAGGTGGTGGGGCGGGCGGTCGGCGTGCTCGGCCATGCCCACCCGTTCCAGCGCCCGGGTCACCCGGGCCTCCAGCTCCGCCCCGCGCAGACCCGCGTTGGCCGGGCCGAAGGCGACGTCCTCGCGGACGGTGGGCATGAAGAGCTGGTCGTCGGGGTCCTGGAAGACGATGCCGACCCGCTGTCTGACCTCGGCCATGTGGGCCCGGTCCACGGGCAGCCCGGCCACCCGCACGCCGCCGGCGCCGGCCGTGAGGATGCCGTTGAGGTGCAGGACGAGGGTGGTCTTCCCCGCGCCGTTGGGTCCGAGCAGTGCGACGCGCTCGCCCCGTTCCAGGGCGAAGTCCACGCCGAAGAGGGCCTGGTGGCCGTCGGGGTAGGCGAAGGCGAGGCCGGAGACCTCCAGGGAGTACGGCACGGGGTTCGTCGTCAGGGGGTCGGTCGTCACGGGGTCCATCGTCACAGAGTCCAGGCGGGCAGGCAGACGGCGAGGGCCGTCACGGGCAGGGCCAGCGCGGCCGACCACTGCGCCCGCGTCGCCGCCCGCCCGTCCAGCACCGGCATGGCGCCGGTGTAGCCCCGGCTCACCATGGCCAGGTGGACCCGCTCGCCGCGCTCGTAGGTGCGGATGAACAGCGCGCCGGCCGTCCGGGCCAGCACGCCCCAGGCCCGCGGGCCGCGGGCACGGAAGCCGCGCGACTCGCGGGCGATCCGCATCCGGGCCAGTTCGTCGGCGATGACGTCGCCGTAACGGAGCATGAACGAGGCGATCTGCACCAGCATCGGCGGCATCCGCAGCCGCTGGAGCCCGAGCAGCAGGTCGCGCAGTTCGGTGGTGGCGGCCAGCAGGACGGAGGCGCCGACGCCCAGCGTCCCCTTGGCCAGGATGTTCCACGCGCCCCACAGCCCGGAGACGCTGAGCTGCATGCCCAGCACCTCGGTCCGCCCGCCCTGCGCCACGAACGGCAGCAGCAGGGCGAACGCGACGAACGGCACCTCGACGGCCATCCGCCGCAGCGCGAACCCGGCGGGCACTCGCGCCGCCCGGGCCACCGCCACCAGCAGCAGCGCGTACCCGGCGAACGCCCACACCGCCTCACGGGGCGTGGAGACCACGACGACCACGAAGGCGAGGACGGCGACGAGCTTGGTGTGCGCGGGCAGCCGGTGCACCGGTGAGTGCCCGTGCAGGTGGAGCCGGTGCGCGTGCCCGGAGCCCACGGCGGTCAGGCCTTCCCGTGGCCGGCGGTGCTCTCGC
>NZ_JACADT010001107.1:0-1765 GCF_013421635.1 Streptomyces sp. UH6
CAGCGGTGCGGCGAGCCCCGGCACGAGGGCGGAGGGCGGCGGCACGTCCTCGTTGAGGTGGCGGAAGAGCACCTGCGCGGGGGAGTCGCCCTGGTGCGGCTTCGCGCCCGTCAGCATCTCGTGGAGCACGATGCCGCAGGCGTAGACGTCGACCCGCGGGTCGACGGTGCCCCGCTCGATCTGCTCGGGGGCCAGGTAGGAGACCGTGCCCAGCACCGAGCCCGAGCTGTCGGTGACCGTGTCCACCGCCCTGACCAGGCCGAAGTCGGCGACCTTCACCCGGCCGTCGTCCCCTATCAGGACGTTCTCCGGCTTCATGTCGCGGTGCACGAACCCGGCCCGGTGGGCGGCCCCGAGCGCGGCCAGCACCGGCTCCAGGATGTCCAGCGCGGCCCGCGGCTGGAGCGCCCCGCGCTCGCGCAGCACGTCCCGCAGGGTGCAGCCGGCGACGTACTCCATCGCCAGGTAGACGTAACCCCCGTCGGTGCCCTGGTCGAAGACCTGCACCACGTTGGGATGCGCGAGCCGGGCCACCGACTTGGCCTCGCGGATGAACCGCTCGACGAAACCGGCGTCCTGCGCCAGCGACGGGTGCATCACCTTGAGGGCGAGCACCCGGTCGAGGCGGGTGTCCAGCGCGCGGTAGACGGTCGCCATGCCGCCGACCGCGATGCGCGCGTCGACCCGGTAGCGGCCGTCGAGCACGCGGCCGAGGAGCGGGTCCTGAAGGGTCGTGTCCACGGAGCGAGTCTACGAGGGGCGCGGCGGGCCCGGAGCCGCCCGGCGGACGCGGGACGCCGGCCGGGCGCCCCTCAGAACGCCGGGCGCTCCGGGTCGAGCTCGGCCAGCCCCTCCGCGGGGGAGGACGCGTGGGCGAAGCGGCGCTGCGGGATCCGCCCGGCCAGCCGGGCCAGCCGGCCCGCCTCCACGCCGTGGCGCATCGCCAGCGCCATCAGCTCCGGGTCCCGTGCCCTGGTCACCGCCGAGGCGAGCATCACACCGGCGCAGCCCAGTTCCATGGCGAAGCTCACGTCGGACGCGGTGCCCGCGCCGGCGTCCAGGATCACCGGGACCCCGGCGGACTCCACCATCAGCTCGAAGTTGTGCGGGTTGCGGATGCCCAGGCCGGAGCCGATCGGGGAGCCCAGCGGCATCACCGCCGCACACCCCACGTCCTCCAGCCGCCGGGCCAGCACCGGGTCGTCGCTGGTGTACGGCAGCACAGTGAACCCGTCGTCGACCAGCGTCTCGGCCGCCTCCAGCAGCTCCACCGGGTCCGGCAGCAGGGTGCGCTCGTCGGCGACCACCTCCAGCTTGACCAGCGAGGTGCCGAGCGCCTCCCGGGCCAGCCGGGCGGTCAGCACCGCCTCCCCGGCGGTGAAGCAGCCCGCCGTGTTGGGCAGCACCCGGATGCCCAGCCGCTCCAGCACCGACAGCACCGAGCCGTGGCTCGCGGGGTTCACCCGCCGCATCGCCACCGTGGTCAGCTCCGTGCCGGAGGCCACCAGGGCGCGCTCCAGCACGTCGAGCCCGCTCGCGCCGCCGGTGCCCATGATCAGCCGGGAGGTGAGCTCCAGGCCGCCCAGCACCAGCACGTCGTTCTTCCCGTGCGTCACGTCAGCCTCCCTGGACGGCGGTCAGGATCTCGACCCGGTCCCCGTCGGCGAGCACCGTGCCCGCCCAGCGGTCACGCGGCACCACGGTCTCGTTGACCGCCGCGGCCACCCCCGAGCGGGCCGGGGTCAGCAGCGCGACGGCGGCATCC
>NZ_JACADT010001108.1:0-1762 GCF_013421635.1 Streptomyces sp. UH6
GCGCGGGTGGCAGCCCCTCGCCCGGACGGGGCGAGGGGCTGTTCCGCCGTGCGGGCGAGGCCCCGTCAGCCGGCCGCGTACATCTGGAGGAAGAGGGCCTCGGCGACCGAGAGCCGCTCCAGTTCCTCGGGGGACACACTCTCGTTCGGCGCGTGGATCTGGGCCTCGGGCTCGCTGAGACCGATCAGCAGCATCTCGGCCTTCGGGTACAGCGTTCCGAGCGTGTTGCACAGCGGGATGGACCCGCCCTGGCCGGCGAGCTGCATCTCCTGGCCCGGGTAGGCCTCCGCCATGGCCCGCGCCATCGCGGAGTAGGCCGGGCTGTCGGTGTCGGCGTTGAACGGCTGGCCCTGACCGACCTGCTCGACGACGACCCGCGCCCCCCACGGGGTGTGGCGTTCCACGTGCGCCTGGAGCAGCGCGGAGGCCTCCGACGCGTCCACGCCCGGCGGCACCCGCAGGCTGACCAGTGCCCGCGCGCTCGCCTGCACCGACGGCGTGGCGCCGACCACCGGCGGACAGTCGATGCCCAGCACGGTGACCGCGGGCCGCGCCCAGATCCGGTCGGCCACCGATCCGGAACCGATCAGCCCGACACCGTCCAGCACCCTCGCGTCGGCACGGAACTGCTCCTCGTCGTACTGCAGCCCCTCCCAGACCGTGTCACCGCTCAGGCCGTCCACCGTCGTCGAGCCGTCCTCGCCGCGCAGCGAGTCCAGGACACGGATCAGCGCCGCCAGCGCGTCCGGGGCGGCGCCGCCGAACTGTCCGGAGTGCAGGTTGCCCTGAAGGGTGTCCATCTGGATCCGCACCATCGTCATCCCGCGCAGGGTGGCCGTGGCGGTCGGCAGGCCCACCCGGAAGTTGCCCGAGTCACCGATCACGATCGCGTCGGCGGCCAGCAGTTCGGGATGCTCCTCGGCGTACCGCTCCAGGCCGCCGGTGCCCTGCTCCTCGGAACCCTCGGCGATCACCTTGACGGTGACCGGCACGCCGCCGTTCGCCTCGAGGGCGCGCAACGCCAGCAGATGCATGATGACGCCGCCCTTGCAGTCGGCCGCGCCCCGCCCGTACCAGCGGCCGTCGCGCTCCGTCAGCTCGAACGGCGGGGAGACCCACGCCGCCTCGTCCAGCGGCGGCTGGACGTCGTAGTGGGCGTACAGCAGGACGGTCCGGGACCCCGCGGGGCCGGGCAGGCAGCCGTAGACGGACTGGGTGCCGTCCGGGGTGTCGAGCAGGGCGACGTCCTGGAAGCCCTCCGCGCGCAGCGCGTCGGCGACCCAGTTCGCGGCGCCCTCGCTCTCGCCGCGGGGGAACTGCTCGAAGTCGGCCACCGACTTGAAGGCGATCAGCTCGGCGAGTTCCTCCTTCGCTCTCGGCATCAGCGAGGCGACGGTCGCGGCGACCGGGTTCGACGACATGTACGGGGCTCCTCGTAGGATCTCGGGTCTTACGCCGGACCGTTCGGGCGGGCCGTCCGCACGGATGCGGGCCGGGACCGCCCGGTGGGTCCGGTACAGCGTCCGGTACGCGCTCCGGTACGGCGGATGCCGTGCCGAGGGCCCTGTACGGAGGACGGGCGGAGGCGTGTGGTTCCGCGCTCCGCACCGTCGATACTCCCACAGCCACCTGCGGCGATCGCCGCCGTAGGATGCGATGGACAGTGCGGCAGACATCTTGACTGGTGATCGGGAGCGGTTGGCGATCGTGAGCGACGAGAACGGCGAGCACGGGGAGCACGCGGAGAACGGCCGGGACGACA
>NZ_JACADT010001109.1:0-1762 GCF_013421635.1 Streptomyces sp. UH6
CCGGGCGGCCGTGTCCGGCATCGCCGCCCCGAGCGCGACCTCGCGCAGCGCCGGGTCCTCGGCCGCGGTCACCGAGCGCTCCCACACCCGCAGGTACGCCAGGAACGGCGCCTGCGCGGGGGAGGGCAGCCGGTCGCCGGGCTTCTCCGGGTCGCGGAACCCGTCGGGCTGGTCCCAGTAGGTCCAGTGCGCGGGCGGACGCGGCGGCGCCCCCGCGCCCTCCTCCTCGGCACGGTCCTCGTCGGGCACGGGCGTACCGGGCGCCGGCGGGGTGGCGTCGCACAGGATGCCGTCCACGTAGTAGCGGCCGCCGTGGATGTAGAGGGTGTCGAGGTCGTGGCGTCCGCCCACGTACTCGATGCGGAAGCCGGTCGCGCCGGCCGGTCCGCCGTGCGGTCCGATCAGGTCCGCGGCCAGGGCCCGGGTCAGGTGGAGCTGGATGGCGGCCTGCTCGTTGAGGTCGGCGTCGAGCTGGACGCGGCCCTGCTGGGCGAGGACCGCGGAGTAGTGCCGCTCCGGTCGGAACGTGGAGCGGGAGAGGTCGGCGTGCATGAGGAGGTCCCCCTGGTCGGGAAGGTGCGTGCGGGTTCGGTGGCTCGTGCGGCCCGGATCCGGCCCGGATCCGGCACGGGTGCCGGATCCGGGGCCGGCTCGGTGTCACGGGGCGGCGGCTCAGGTCACGAAGAAGACCCCGGCGTCCGTGCCCGCGGGTGTGTACTGCGCGAGCCGTGCCCGCAGGCCGTCCTCGCGCTGCGGCCGGTACAGGTCGTGGAAGGCGCCCATCTCCGCGCCGTCGTCCGCGCCCCGCCGGATCTCCTCGGCGCACGCGTCGGCGAGCAGCCCGTACCCGGGCGTCCCGTAACGCTCCGAGGTGAACAGCGGCCGTACCCGGCCCGCCCGTTCGGGGCCGGCCAGGTCGGGCTGGCAGCGGTGGCGGCGCGGGGTGCGGGAACCGGGCGGCACGTAGGAGTACCGCAGGCATCCGATCCCGCGCCGGGCCACGTGCAGCTGCCCGGTGAACACCGAGTTCTCGGCGATCCGCACCGCGTGGGTGCGGACCTCCCCGACGACGGTGGTGCGGTGCAGGTGCAGCACCGCGTGGGCGTGCCGGCAGTCCGGCGCCGACAGCGCCTGGCGGTCGTGACCGGTGGCGTCGAGGACGCTGTCCCGCAGGTGGATCTCCAGGGGGTCCTCGCTCACCTCCTCGCCGATGACCTCGATGGTGCCGAGGACGCTGTGCTCGACCTGGAGGCACGCGGTGGTGCGTTCCAGGACGACGCTGGGTTCCTCGGGGGAGTGCGGCGCGCAGCCGGGCTCGAGCGACCAGCCCGGCACGAGCGTGCAGTGGCGCACCACGACCGAGCCCACGGGACCGGTGACGTTGATGCCGCGCCCGGCGACCAGCAGGCCGTCGAGGACGACGCGCGGACGCTCGTGCGGGGCGCAGCCGTCCGCCACCGCGCGGATGTTGAGGGCGTCCGGCCGGTTGCTGTACCAGTCGAGCAGCCGGATCACCGGCCGGGCGCCCTCGGCGGCCCGGACCTCGAGGCGGTCGCCCGGGTCGAGGTCGAAGTCCAGCTGCTCCTGGTGGGCGCCGCTGTGGGTGATCTCGACGATGCCGGCGGGTCCGCTCCCCTCGGCCCGGCGGTCGTCCTGCCAGGCCCGGTAGGCGTCCATGATCCGGTGGTACGGCTGCCCCGGCCCCACCCGGTAGACCCGCGCGTCCGGCCGCGGCTCCCGGTCCGGGCGGTCGTACTCCCCG
>NZ_JACADT010000111.1:0-9978 GCF_013421635.1 Streptomyces sp. UH6
GCCGCCGTCAGCTCCTGGCTCGACCCCGCCGTCAGCGCCCCCACCGGACCCGAGACCACCACCGCCCGCGTCACCGTCCACGTCCCGTCCGTCATCCCGCTCCTCGGCGAGGGCTGGGACATCGTCCGCGAGGCCACCATGCCCACCGACCGCCTGTCCGCCGACGGCTGAGGAAGGAGAGCCCCATGAGCCTGCGATCCCGCCTCGCCGCGGCCAACGGCCCCGACGGCGCCCCGTCCGGCATCCCCGGCCAGGACGGCGCGGCCGGCCAGCGCGAGGAGAACCACCTCGTCGCCGTCTACCGGGCCAAACTGCTCGAGGAGATCGACCTCGCCGAGATGTCCGCCCTCGGCGCCACCGAGCGCCGCACGCGCCTGGAGCGCGTCCTGGGCCACATCATCAGCCGCGAGGGCCCCGTCCTCTCCTCCACCGAACGCGCCCGCCTGATCCGCCGCGTCGTCGACGAGGCCCTCGGCCTCGGCGTCCTCGAACCGCTCCTCGCCGACCCGTCGATCACCGAGATCATGGTCAACGGCCCCGACTCGATCTTCGTCGAGCGCTCCGGCCGCGTCGAGCACCTGCCGCTGCGCTTCGCCTCCGCCGACCAGCTGATGCAGACCATCGAGCGCATCGTCTCCACCGTCAACCGCCGCGTGGACGAGTCCAACCCGATGGTCGACGCCCGCCTGCCCACCGGCGAGCGCGTCAACGTGATCATCCCGCCGCTCGCCCTCACCGGCCCCACCCTCACCATCCGCCGCTTCCCGCGCGCCTACACGCTCCCCGAACTGATCGGCCTCGGCTCCCTCGACGAACAGATGCTGCTCCTGCTCGCCGCGTTCGTCCGCGCCCGCTTCAACATCATCGTCAGCGGCGGCACCGGCACCGGGAAGACGACCCTCCTCAACGCCCTCTCCGGCCTGGTCCCCTCCCACGAACGCATCATCACCATCGAGGACTCCGCCGAACTCCAGCTCCAGCAGAGCCACGTGATCCGCCTGGAGTCCCGCCCCGCCAACATCGAGGGCAAGGGCCAGATCACCATCCGCGACCTGGTCCGCAACTCCCTGCGCATGCGCCCCGACCGGATCATCGTCGGCGAGGTCCGCGGCGGCGAGACCCTCGACATGCTCCAGGCCATGTCCACCGGCCACGACGGCTCCCTCGCCACCGTCCACGCCAACACCGCCGAGGACGCCCTGATGCGGCTCCAGACCCTCGGCTCGATGTCCGAGGTCGGCATCCCCTTCGAGGCCCTCACCGACCAGATCAACTCCGCCGTCGACGTCGTCGTCCAGCTCGCCCGCCACGCCGACGGCGCCCGCCGCATCGTGGAGATCGCCCTCCTCGTCTCCCGCGGCCGCCAGGCCTACCGCATCGCCACCGTCTCCCGCTTCGTCCCGCGGCCGATGGGCCCCGACCGCGTCGTCCACGGCCACCACCAGCACCTTCCCCTGCCCCGCGAGGCCGCCGACAAGCTGTTCCTCGCCGACGAGGCCGTCCCGCCCGCCTTCGGCGTCACCGACGCGCTCGACGCCCGCAACACCCGGGAGGCGCTGACATGAACTGGTCGCTCCTGGCCCTCGGCGCCACCCTGCTCGCCGCCCTCCTCGCCGTGGCCGGCATCCACGTCCACGCCTCCGGCCGCGCCCAGCGCCAGGCCCTCGTCGACCGCCTGGAGGCCGAACAGGGCGCCGTCGGACCGGTCGGCGGCCGCTCCCGCCGCTTCACCTCCGTCGACCGCCGCCTGCGCCGCACCCGGCTCGGGCGCGCGGTGCAGCTACGGCTGGCGGCCACCGGACTGGACGTCACCGTCGGCGAGTTCGCCGCGTACGCGGCCGGCGCCGCCGTCGCCCTCTGGATCGTCGCCTCCGCCGTCCTCGCCCCCTTCTTCGGTCCCATCGCCGCGTTCGTCGCGCTGTGGTCCGCCGGGGTCTACCTCAACTGGCAGCGGCAGCGCCGCATCGAGGCGTTCATCAACCAACTCCCCGACGTGGCACGCCTCATCGCCAACGCCACCGCCGCCGGCCTCGCCCTGCGCACCGCCCTCGCCATGGCGGCGGAGGAACTCGACGACCCCGCGGGCTCGGAGCTGGCGCGCGTCGCCGACCAGCTGACCCTCGGCCGCTCCATGGACGACGCCCTCGGCGAACTCGCCGAACGCCTTCCCTCCCGCGAACTGATCGTCCTGGTCACCACCCTGGTCCTCTCCAACAAGGCCGGCGGCTCCGTCGTCTCCTCCCTCCGCAACCTCACCCAGACGCTGGAGGAGCGCAAGGAGACCCGCCGGGAGGTCCGCACCATGCTCTCCGAGGTCAACGCCACCGCGCTGACGGTGCCGCTGCTCGGCATCGGCTCCCTCCTCCTCGTCGACACCTCCAACGAGGGCGCGCTGGCCCGCGTGACCGGCTCCCCGGTGGGCCAGGCCCTGGTCCTGCTCTCGCTGGGCCTGTACGTGCTCGGCTTCCTCGCCATCCGCCGCCTCGGAAAGATCGAGGTGTGACCCGTGCCGACGTCGACGCTGCTCCCCCTCGGCCTCGCCCTCCTGTCGGCCCTCGCCGCGGCCGGGCTCCTCCTGGGCATCCGCCTGCTGCGCGCCGACGCGGCCCTCCCCGACGACCTCGCCCTCGCCCTGGAGGTGGGCTCCACCCGCGTCGGCCGCCGTGACTCCGCCGTCGACCGCCTCGGCATGCGCTTCGCCCCCACCGTCCTGCGCCTCATGGGCCCGCGCCGCGCCGACGCCAAGCGCCGCCGCATCGACATGGCCGGCAACCCCGGCGGCCTCACCCTCCAGCGGTACGCGGCGCGGCGCGCGGTCTACGGCCTCTTCGGCGCGTTCATGTTCCTCGTCTTCGCCACCAACGCGTCCTGGCCGATGGCCCTGGTCTCCCTCGCCTTCGGCCTCCTCGCCGCCGACGCCCAGATCTGGCAGGCGGTCCGTGAGCGCCGCGAGGTCATCGACCGCACGCTGCCGGACTTCCTGGACGTCCTCGCCGTGGTCGTCTCGGCCGGCCTCGCCTTCCGTCAGGCCCTGGACCGCGTCGCGGAACGGTACGAGGGGCCGTGGGCCGACGAGCTGCGCATCACCCTCCGCCAGATGGACATGGGCGTCCCCCGCCGCCAGGCCTTCGACGAGCTGCGGCGCCGCAACGACAGCGAACAGGTCGCCCAGTTCGTCTCGGCCCTCCAGCAGGGGGAGGAGCTGGGGTCCCCCATCGCGGAGACGCTCATCCAGATCGCCACCGACATGCGCCGCACCGACGCCCAGAACGCCCGCCGCCGGGCGGCGAAGACCATCCCCAAGGCCACGCTGGCGACGCTGCTGTTCATGCTCCCCGCGACGCTGATCCTCATCGCCACGGGCATGTTCCTCGGCACCGCCACGGGTATCGGTTCCATCCTGGGGGGCGAATGACCGCGCCCCCGCCCTCAGGTACCCCCACCCCACCCACCCACCGGGAGGCCCACCATGACCCGACTCCGCACCTGGACCAGGACCACCTTCACCCGCCTACGAGGACCGGAACGAGACCGGGGCGCGAGCTTCATCGAGTACGCGGGGCTGCTGATCATCGTTGCGGGGATCTTTGTGCTGATCGACGGCTTGGGGCTGGACGGTCAGATTTCCAACGCTATCGGCGATGCCGTGCAGCGAGTGGTCGGCGGCGGCTGACCTCGTTGGTAGCCGCCCGGGGGGATGGCGGTCAGACGCTCCCGCTCTACATCTGGCTCACGACAATACTGCTGCTCGCAGGGCTCGCGTTCTTCGCGTGGGCCCAAGCTGCGTCCGCGCGGAATCAAGCCCAAACAGCGGCTGACGCCGCTGCGTTGGCGGCGGCGCAAGAGGCGCGCGAGGAACTGATGGATGGCTTGGTGGCCGCGCTGGCGGATGAGGGCGATTGGCTCGATTGGCTGGACCCGCGCCAGGCCACCGGTAACGGTGCCACGGCTGCGGCGGTGGAACTGGCTGCGCAGAACAACGCGTCTCTGCAAGGTGGAGCGCAACCCGTCGACCGTAACGGTTTTCCCGGCTACCTAGTGGCGGTACGCACCAATTTCTCCGTGGGGGAGTCGATCATCCCGGGCACCGAGAGTGCCAAGGCCGACGCCTCGGCAGTCGCTGTACTGCAGCCACGCTGCCGGTTCGACAGCGACGCGGACGCATCCGAGGCGGTCGAACTCGACTGTGACGGTGAGCTGGTGATCCTGGACCCCAATGAATTCGACCCAGCCGACCTACCAGATGCAGCAGTGTTGTTCGCCGTCTACTTGGCCGATTGAAAGGACCACTAGTCACATGAAGCGCAAAGTCAGGCTTGGCCTGGTGGGCGTTGCTTCCGGTTGCGCCCTCTTGTTGGCTGGTTGTGCCGACGGAGGCGACGGAGACGACCGGAAGGCGAAGCCGACGAAGGATTCCGCTGCCGGTGATGCGCAGGGAGCACCGACTGGCGAGGAATCTTCTACTGAGGGCACAGTGCTGGCAACGGCCAAGGACGGCGACGTCACCGTGACGGTCACGTCCGCGAACCGGGATCAGGGGGGCTTCGTCACGCTCACTGGTTCGCTGACCAACAACGGGTCAAGGGCCTGGTACGCCGAGGATTGGCAGAGTGCTGAGACAGAGCTGGCCAGCAACGGTGTTTCCATGGCGGGGGCGAGCCTCGTTGACGAGGAGGGTAAGAAGCGCTACCTCGTTCTGCGGGACACCAACGGACGGTGCCTCTGCACCAAGTTCTCCCGTGTGGCGGCAGGAGAATCCGCGGACTGGTACGCCCAGTTCCCCGCACCGGCGGAGGACGCGACCGAGGTCAAGTTCCAGGTGGGCTCCATGCCCCCCGCAACGGTTCAGCTTTCGGCGGGGGAGTAGCCATGCCACCCACCCCCCGCTCCGTCCCGACGGCCTTCACCGCGCTTGCCGTGATCGTCACGCTCAGCCTGACCGCGACTCCCGCCCTCGCCGACGAAGGGGGCCCCAGTGAACCCCCCGGTTCCGTGAGTTCGGCCGCGCCGCCGGAGGTGGACGGCGGTGCCGGGGGACTGCGGCTGGAACCGGGGGCACAGCTCGCGCCCGCGAAGGTGCTGGACATCAAGTCCGTCGTGGAGGACCTCGGCGGTGAGGAACGCCGGGAGGACACCCCCGAGTCCGTCACCCTGGCCCTCCAGGCGGAGGTGCTGTTCCCGAAGAACAGCTCCCGCCTGAACCCGGAGGCCAAGTCCCGCATCGCCGCGATCGCCGAGGAGATCGCGGGCCAGCAGGCCACCACCGTCCGCGTCTTCGGCTTCACCGACAACCTCGGCAGCTACACCCACGGCGAGAAGCTCTCCAAGGACCGCGCCGACCAGGTCCAGCGCGAACTCGCCGCCCACCTGGGTCCCGACGTCTCCTACGAGGTCCGCGGCTACAGCGAGGACTACCCCATCGCCGACAACTCCACGGAAGAGGGCCGCCGCAAGAACCGCAGGGTGGAAGTCACCTTCCAGAAGGCCCCCTCCCCCGACATCTCCGCCTCCGCCCCCTCGGCCTGACCCGACCCGACCCGACCCGCCCCGGCCCGACCGGTAGGTGTGCCCGCGATTCACCCCCCTGGCGACCAGGAAGCGGCACACCTACCCCACCCGCACCCGGCCCACGCCGGGGTACGGAGCGCGGGACAGGGCCTCGGCCAGGCGGGCGAGGGCCGTGTCCGGCCGGGTGCGGAGCTGGGTGGGGGTTGCCGGGATGACGCAGAGACCGGCGGACGCCAGCAACGCCTGGCGGGTCACCGTGCGGGTGAAATCCTCCCCGACCTGGTGATGGCGCACGGAGTCCACCTCCAGCACGACCCCGTGCTCCGGCCAGTACGCGTCGGGGCGGCACAGGAATCGTCCGTCGATGCGCAAGGCCCGGTTCCACAGCGGCTGGGGGAGCCCGCTGCGGGCAACGAGTCGCCGTCCCCATCCCTCGGCGACGGAGTGGGCGCCGGCTTCAAGGTCGGCCAGCACGGCGCCGAGCTCGCCGGTCAGGGGGACCTGGCGGCGCAGGAAGGTCTCCCGCAGCTGCTCCACCCCTACCCGCCTGCGCTGGACCGCCTCGTAGAGACAGCCCTTCCGCACAGGCTCGCCCGCGCGCACGGCGGCGGCGCACGCATCGGCCAGGGCCCACGGCAGCGGAGCACAGGGGAACCCGTCCACGTCGACCGTACGGGGCGGCATGGTGCGGGTGCGCCGCACCTTCACGAAGGACATCGACCGGCGCTTGCGCGGTACGGGCAACAGCACCTCCACCTCAGCCACCCGCGCCGGCTCCGGCGCGTCCCGCAACCCGTGCAGCGCGAGCACGGCGACGGAGGTGAGCTGTGCGCCGGATCCCGCATGGCAGAGGGCGGCGTGAAACCGCTGCCGCCAGGTCAGAGGGCCGGTGTGCAACACGAAGACCCGGGGCAGGGGTTCCTGCCAGTGCCGCTTGCGCCGGTGGTTGACGGCGGCGCGCGTCACCCCGGCGTCCAGCAGCTCCTGCAACGTGGCGACCTGTTCCCGCCCGATGCGCTCGATGTCCACCGGTGAAGGCCACGGACGACGCCTCACCTTCCGCCGGGGCTGTGGACAACCCCCGCACAGCAGAACGCCGCCCGCCTGCCCGCCGGGGAGGGCGGGGAGGCGGGCGGCGTCAGCAGCACCGGACGCGGCCCGGGGGCCGGGGCCGGACGGGGTCAGTGGGGTGCCGGCTGGGCGGCCTTCTTCACATCGACGTGTCCGTCCCCCGCGGCCGGGGCGGGCCGGCGGAGGGTGAGGCCGATGAGGAGGGCGGTGACCAGGATCGCCGCGCCGACCCAGAACGACAGCTGCGCGCCGCCGGTGAGGGCTTCCGCCTTGGGGAGGCCCTCGTGGGCGAGGGACTCGGAGCGGGCGGAGAAGAGGGCGACGAACAGGGCCGTGCCCGCCGCGCCGGCGACCTGCTGGACCGTGTTCAGCGCCGCGGAGCCGTGGGAGTACAGCTGCGGGGTCAGTCCGGCCAGGGCGGTGGTGAACAGGGGGGTGAACATCATCGAGAGGCCGAGGCACAGCACGACGTGGGAGACGAGGACCAGCATCCAGGAGCTGTCCGGCTTCACGGTCGACAGGCCCAGCATGGCCACCACCGTCATGACCGAACCCGGAATGACCAGCGGGCGCGGGCCGAAGCGGTCGTACCAGCCGCCCACCACGGGACCGAGCAGGCCCATCAGGATGGCGCCGGGGAGCACGATCAGGCCGGTGGAGAGGGGGTCGAGGTGCATCGCCTGCTGGAGCACCAGCGGAAGGAGGATCAGCGCGCCGAACATGCCGAGGGCGGCGACGGACATCGCGGCCAGCGACTTGGAGAAACCGGGCGCGCGGAAGACCCGCATGTCCATCAGGGCGTCGTCGGTGCGCTGGAGCTTGAGCTGACGGAGGACGAACAGGAGCAGGACCGCCAGGCCCGCGGTCACCGGGATCGCCGGGTGCACCGCGGCGCCGCCGCCCTCGCCCATCGCCGACAGGCCGTACACCAGCCCGCCGAAGCCGAGCGCGCTCAGCGGCAGGGACGGCACGTCCAGCTTCTGCTGGCTCCGCTCGGAGACGTCCTTGACCATCAGGGCGCCCAGCACCAGCGCCGCGATCGCGATCGGCAGCATCACGCCGAAAACGCCACGCCAGCCGAGCGGCCCGACCAGCGCGCCCGACATGGTGGGACCGAGCGCGGGAGCGGCGGCGATCACCAGGGAGACGTTGCCCATGAAGCGGCCGCGCCGGGACGGCGGGACCAGGTTCATGACGGTCGTCATCAGCAGGGGCATCATCACGGCCGTGCCGCTGGCCTGGACGGCGCGGGCCAGCACCAGGACGCCGAACGTCGGGGCCAACGCGGCCAGGGCGGTGCCCGCCGTGAAGAGCCCCATGGCTATGAGGAACGAGCCGCGGGTGCCGAGGCGCTGCAACAGGAAGCCGGTCATGGGGATGACGACGGCCATCACCAGCATGAACACGGTGGTGAGCCACTGGCCGACGCCGGCCGACACACCGAAGTGCTCCATGATCGGCGGGAGCGCCACGCCCATGGTGGTCTCGTTGAGGATCACCACGAACGCCGCGACGAGCAGCAGGGCGATCACGGTGAAATGGCTGCGGGACAGCTTGCCGTCCGCGGGAACGCCGGGCGGAACGGCCGCGCCGGGCGGGGCGTGCTCCCCGTTCACCTCGGGAGAGGGGGAGGGCGTGTTCGGGCGGGCGGACGCGGTGTCCATGAAACCTCCGGGCTGCTGCTGGTTACTGGGCGACCGTGGGCCGTTACCCGGCGGGTGCAACCCGTGCCGAGGCAGGGGCATTCCTCCGCCCGTCCCCAGGTGACAGGGGTCACGTGCAGAACGGGCGGAGGAAGTGCGGGGTTCCGGTCGGCGCGGTGCGGACCGTGATGTCGGACACGGCGCGCACCGGCGGCAGGTTTCGGTCGTCCGGGGAGAAGTTTCTCAGATTCCCCCGGGGCGCAGCAGGGCGTCGGCCCATCGGCCCATCGGGCCATCGGCGCCGGCCCGGTGCCGGGCGGGCGGAGGTCAGCAGCAGCCCGGGCCGGCGGGCCGGAATGGCGGGCCGGAATGGCGGGCCCGGATCGGCGTGGCCCGGGCCGGTGGGAGCGGGCCGGTCAGTGGCGGGTGCGGCGGCCGCCCAGACCGGCGAGGTGCAGGGCGACGGCGGCGAGGCCCAGGAGGGTGAGGTTGCCGGAGCTGAACACGGCGTTGGTGTCGAGTTCTGTGACGTTGATCAGGAAGGCGAGGACGAACAGCACGGCACCGGCTATGGCGAGCATGGGGCTGACTCCTTGTTGTTCGGTTGTATCCGTCGTCTCGGGGCGGGCGGCGGCCCCGCGTCCCTCGGCCGGGGCCGCCGCCCGTGCCTTCCCGTCTGCCCTCGTTCCGGGCGATCAGGCGCGGCGAGGAACCTTCGCCACCTCGGGTCCCGGCCGCCTGCGACGGTTGTCAGTTCGTCCTGGTGTTGGTCAGGTGCGCGCCTATGTAGCCCACGATCACCCGGCCGGTGATGCCCTTGGTGTCGTCCAGGAAGTACACCCGCGGTGAGGTGCTCCCCTTGCTGTCGATCTTCAGGTGGGACTGCATCTCCGCCATGCCCGACGCGTCGACCGTCTCCGGGACCGGGAAGATCCGCTCCTCGCCCCACCGGTTCATCGTCGTCTCCGACTCCACCAGCGCGACCTGCTTGCGCGGCCACTCGCCGCCCGACTGCTGGGAGGAGCAGTACTGGTAGAAGCCGCCCTTGAATCCGTCCTTCGCCGCCCGGGCGTAGGCGTTCAGCGCCCGCAGGCCCTTCCACGCCTTGGCCGCCCAGATGTGGCCGCGCTGCGCGTCGTCGAGTTCGAGGGCGCGCTGGGCGTCCGCCGTCACCAGCACGCTGTCCAGGCTGTCCAGGCGCTCCCACACCGTCCGGAACGATTCCGGGGCGCCCGCCGCCTCCTTGACGACCGTCTCCTCGTACCGCCCCTCCTCGCACAGCCGCTCGCGCAGGACGTACACCTCCGCCTTGGCGGCCTCCTCGCCGTCCATCGCGCGCAGGGCCGTCTCCATGTCCTCCTCGGCCTGGGCGACGGCCAGGTCCCGCTGCTCCTCCAGCGCCGCCGTGCTGCGCGCCGACAGGTCCGCGTCCAGTTGGGCCTGCCGCAGTTCCTCACGCGCCCGGTCGAGGTCCGCCCGCAGGCGTGCGTTCTCCCGGCGCAGCGTGGACGCCTCGTCGGCGCCGGGCGGCAGCAGGAGGGCCGGCGCGTCCGGCACGTCCGGCGCGGCGGTCGCCTTCCCGTCGGTGCCGCGCCGCCGCGTGGCCTCGTCCGGGAAGAGCACCGCCCGCAGCGGGCGGGGGAGCGGAGCCTCGGTGGACAGCCGCTGGACGGCCCGGACCATGCCGAACCAGGTCCGGTCCTCGGCGTCGCACATCCGGGCCGCGGTGACGAACCGGTGACGTGAGGCGTCCTTG